>NZ_JALUKE010000104.1 GCF_027056685.1 Sulfurimonas sp. | reverse complement strand
AGTAAAGTTGTAGAGTCACTTTTACAAGATTGGCTTGCAAAAGAGAAGAGAAAACCACTTGATCACTCAAACCAAGGAAAGTTTTTCGACTAAAGACTAGCGTGCATACGCAGTGTTTTTAGGAGTATTCTCGTCATATTCAAAAAGAGAGAGAATACTTTTTTTATTCATTTTTCTTGCAAAATCAACTGCTGTAAAACCCTTTGAGTCTTTGGCATTTGTATCTGCTCCATTATCTAAAAGTATTTGTGCTATCTCTATCCTGCCATAACATGCAGCTGCCATAAGTGCAGTAAACCCACTTTTTCGTGTTGTCTCATTGACATTTTTGCCCTGCTCTATCAAATAAAGTAGCATCTCTTTATTGTCATAAGTTACTGCCATATCAAAAATACTTACGCCCTCATCATCAAAGTCAAAAATATCTGCACCACTCTCTATAAGCAGCATAAGTGTTTCTATATCACATCCTGCGCGCAAAGCACAAGCAAGTACAGACTCACTAAGCTCATTTGTTTGAGATAAATCCCCACCCGATTTGATGTACTTTTTTATACCGAGATAATCATCATTTTTTAAAAGTTCTAACCATTTATTCATAATCTATTCTTTATTTTATATTTTATGATTGTACTTAAAATCTTATTAGGAGTTTTTAAGTATAATTGCAGACAAAATTACTTAAGCGAGAATTCAATGCAAACTATAGAAACAACAGACGCTTTTAAAGCACTTATAGAAGATATTAAAACAACAACACCAAACTACAAAGACCCTTTGGCTTTTGGTATTGCCAGAGTTGATTTAGGTCAATTAAATGTAGAAAAGTCTCTTCAAGCTACTTATCCTGTAGTAAATTGGGATGAAAACTTTGGAAGTGCGGCTATTTTTATTCGTGCTTTAGCAGAACAAGGCATAGCCGTAGATTTTACACAAGATGAAGTAGTATGTAACATCAATTTACAATTTTTAAAAGATTGTTTAAACGCATTTACACCATACTCAGATGAAGCTCATGGCGATGCACATAAAAACATTCAAGTCATCTCAGCACTCTACTCACAAATCATAAACAATGGTTCTTTAGAGGGTGAGTTTAAAGTATGTTTCATTTTTGAAGATGCACCACTAGAGTCTGTAGAGGCAACATACCTTAAACTTTATGCTATCTCTCTTGCAAAAGTCGGCCTTCGTGAAATCAACCTAAACGGTGCATTTGGTGCACTTCCAAATGTTGCATGGTCAAACGGTCAGCCTATAGAGCTTGAGTATCTTCGTGAATTTGAAATAGAACTCAAACTTGCAAATGAGTTCCCACACATCGACTTTGTAGATAAATTCCCAAGATTCTTACAACACATCATTCCAGCAGACAACACTCGTATCTTAGATACAAGTAAAGTTCGTTTCGGTGCGCAACTTGCTGCTGGAACTACAGTTATGCCAGGTGCTTCATACATTAACTTCAACGCAGGTACTACTGGTTCAGTTATGGTTGAAGGACGCATTAGTTCTTCTGCTATTGTTGGTGATGGTTCAGATGTTGGTGGTGGTGCTTCTATTTTAGGTGTACTTAGTGGAACAGACGGTAACCCTATCTCAGTTGGTAAAAACTGCCTTTTAGGTGCAAATTCTGTTTGTGGTATTCCTTTAGGTGATGGCTGTATCATTGATGCAGGCATTGCAATCCTTGAAGGAACAAAAATTGCCATTCAACCAGAGCAGTTGAAAAAGATTATGGATGTAAATACAAATATGAAAATGGAAGGTGAAATCTTTAAAGGTAAACAACTTGCAGGATTATATGGTCTTCACTACAGACAAAACTCACTCACAGGCGAAATCACAGCTTCTCGCTCAATAAGAGAGATAAAACTAAACGCAGACCTTCATTAAATATTTTTTGGATACTATTTTTAGTATCCAACTATATTCATGCTTTTTAAATGTGAAAGTAAAGATGCCTTTTTATCATAATAATAAAGATTTTTACCTATTTCAAGCGTACTAAAAACTGCTCTTCCTACAATAAAACGCCCTAATTTACCATTTTTAATTGTTTTTATGCCCCACATATTTTGAAAGACTATTACTTTGTCATTACGAACTCCTACATACAAAAGAATATGTCCCTGTTTATACAGTAGCGTTTTAAACGCGACACCCTCTTTTTTAATAGTTGCTATTTTCTCTTTATCACTCATCCCCTCAAAAGAGATGACTTTTCCTATTTGCGCCTGTTTAGATGAGTTTCTTGGTAACCAAACTCCAAATGGAGCAAAGAAATCGCGTATGGTCGAAGAGCAGTCGCGTTGTCCATACATACCACCCCATCCATAGTGCATTTTTTGTAGTTCCTGCATCACTGCGTTTATATTCTCTGTATTAAAGGCAAGAATACCCGAATGTGCTACATTAAAGGGAAGTTTTGATTTATAAAAAAATGGCTTATTTGTAGCATACTTTGAAACAGTTAAAAGAGTAGTGGTTGTTGCATTTGCATCAATTAATGGCAGCATCATTCCTATGTGAGAGTAAAATAAAAAATTATTTTTTTCATCATGTAGCGCAATATTGTCTTTTAATAGAAATCCCTGCTTTACTCTTTGATAAATTTCAATGTATCTTTTTGGCATATAAACAATATCGTTGCTATGTACCCAACCATCTGCAAAACTTGACTCTACAAATACCCACGCTCTATCTTTTGAGTAGTGTGAAACTAAAATAGGCTTATTTGCTCCAATAGTAGAATTTTGCAGATAATCAAAAGGGAAACCCTCTCCTGCTTGCTTTGGATTTCTAAAGAGTGGTCTTTGTGTTGGAAAGGCTCTAAGGTTCAGATTTTTAAGTGTTAAAGCAGGTTTATTTAGCCTTGCATACTCACTAAAATTAGAATTTTCTAACATCTTATTGAAAAAACTTTGATCTATATGCTGTAGATTTTCTCCATAACTCTTTTGTGGAGTAAAAACATTATATGCCCACATAGCCTGTGCAAGTGGAGCTTCTATTTTAGTCTCTTTCCAAGGTTTGAAATAGTGCTCTTTATACTCCTCTAAAGTTGAAATATATCCATCATCAATACCTTGCGAATAGCTCTGTACATCTTGTGAAATCTCTTGCAAATCTCTCACTTTTTCAACACTTACACCATTACTGAAACTACATCCAGATATAAAAATTGCTATAAAAGCAATAAATAGATACTGCAAGAACCACTCCTTTTTCTAATCAACATCTCCAAATCTACTTACAACTCTACCTACAATTTCAAGTTCATTAGGTGCTAATATTTGTTTGTCATATACTGAATTGTCTGAAATTACATCTAACTTTCCATCTATGCGTTTATGTACTCGTTTAATGAAAAGTCCACCTTCGGTTCTAATTGTAAAAATACCACCACGGTTGACATCCGTTTTACTTCTATTTATAAAAACAATATCATTATAACTAAAAGTGGGCTCCATCGAATCACCTGATACATTAATCGCTTCTATATTTTTAAGCTCTTTTTCTCCACCTAACATAAATACAAACTGCTCAGGAATCTCAAGCTCCTCTACTTCTTCAAATTCAACATCACTACCACCACCAGCACTTGCGTTTATATCATTAAAATATTTAACTATATAAAATTTATTTGTCGCATCTACAAGACTTTCAGGAGATTGACCATACAATAGCCAGTTAATAGAGAGGCTGCGTTTAGCACAGAAATCAAGCAGTTCATTAAATGGTATTTTGTCTCTTTTTTTCATTGTTGCAAAATTCATCTGTGAAATTCCAAGCACAGCAGCCACATCTTTGTCAAACACTTTCTTTGGAGCAATTTCAGCAGAAATAATACTTTTTATCTCTTCTACTATATCAATAAAACTATTCATCTTTAGCC
>NZ_JALUKE010000103.1 GCF_027056685.1 Sulfurimonas sp. | reverse complement strand
AGGTATAGCTATGCCTTGCAAAATTCTACTCAAAAGCAACACATAAAAATTTGTTGCAAATACTGATATTGCAACTGCAATAAAAAGAAAAAATGTTGCATAAATCATAATTTTTTTCTTTTCCCAACGATTTGATGCAATTATATAAAATGGTGTTGCTATCATTAATGTAAAAATCATTCCGAAAAGAAGAGAGTTTGTCTCTATTATGCTAATATCAAAAACTTTTTCTAAAGTTGGTAATATTGCTTGAGGCGTGTATATTGTTGAAAATATTATTGAAACTACAAAAAAAAGTATAATCGAGATTTTTATCATAATAGACAAGTTTCCTTTATGGTGTTTTGCTAGAGTATAACAGGGGAAATACGTTCATTGCTCCATCCTGCCGTTATATTTTAAAAATCTTAAATAGCTATCAAACTTGTCTAATCTTTCTTACTTCAATAAAATAACTATGTCCCAAATAAATCACATAAAAAACAGATGCAAAGAAGACAACAAAAGGAATCATAGAGAGTAGGTAAAGTCCTAATGTCTTTAGTCGTAGTGTTGAGCCGTGAAAAAAGCTGATTTTTTTGGCTTCTTCTTTTGTACAGATAGCTGAAGAGACATCATAGGTCATCATCTTATGAAAAAAGTAGTACAGGGGAAAGTTAAACGCAATGATATTTACCAAAGGAATGAAATACAGAGGTACAAATACCAAAAAGAGAATAAGCATTACCGCTATCCATTTAAGTGTAAGAAATATACTCTCAGCTGCGTTTGAGTAGCCTATCATCTCTACATTTTTGTAGTGGCGTTGTTGAATCTCTTTTAAAATATTGTGCGTTAAAAAACCAATGACTAAAAGAGCTACAAAGATGGAAATATAAAGTACAAAAAGCCCACCAATTGTGTAGATAAAAAAGCTTGCTATCCATGAAGTAAGAGCCGAACTCATCAAAAACTTCATAATTCCCGTTCCTGCTAATGTCTCTTGAAAACTCTCAGTATGAGGTATGCCGTTTTGAATGGTTGTTTGTGTACTTTGAATATCCATAGTAGTAAACTGATCCATTCCCATACCAGCTACAATAAAAAAGAGAATGTAGAGGATTATCATACTAATAACAAAAGGCATAATGGAATACGCCAACATTTTTTTTGTAAAAAGGTCTCTTATACTGCGTGTGAGTATACTTGTTTCTTCATTCATTTTATAAATTCGCCTCTATAATGTTAAATGCTTTTTGCGTATCGCTTGTGCCCATTTTTCCTGATTTGTAAAAGAGAAGAGTGCCATCTTTTGAAAATATGAGTATGTCTGATGCATCATCACGAAGTCCCCATTTTTTGACAAGTACTTTGTTGTAATCTTTTACATAGATGGTCTTTGGAAACTCTTTTTGTTTGCTTTTAAGAATGATATTTATGGCAAAGTTTGGCTTCCATGTCGCTGCCATATTGATGATGGCTATGCTTCCAAAAGCACCTCTGCTTCTGTAGTCCTTTGCTTTGAGTGCTTGAGAGAACTCTTCATTGACATCTTTTTTGTCTGGGTCAACATAAAACATAACATAGACCTTGTTTTTTAGCATACTAGAATCCCATGCTTTTCCATCTTTGACAAGTCCCCCATTTTTACCGCTGATGACTACCTCTTTTGGCTTTTTATTAACAGTTACGGCATATAGATTTATAGTAGCAAGAAGCGCTACAAGTAACATTTTTAATTTCATATTTTACTCCACAGTTTTTTATTGAGATTTAACTCTTTGACAACACCTACAGCTAGATGCAGGGTTTTTAAATACTCCATTGCTATTTTATACTTTAAAAGTGAATGAAATACAGAAGCTTCAAAAAGATCCTTGTTATAAGCGATGGCAAGGTAGATATTTCCTCCCACAAATGAGGCATAGAGAGGATGTTTTGACTCTTTTTTATAGTGCAGTAATTTTTGCATTAGCATATGCGTGAGAATGTAGCGTGCTTCGACTTGATCTGTCGAATAGACCACAAACTCTTTCTCAAATTCTGGATTATCCATCTTTACAAGTTCGTTTCTTGAGAAGTTGTTTGACTGTAGCCAATTTCCAACAAGGTCACCAAAAGTGCTTTGTGCTCTATCTGGTAAAACAACAGTTTGTCCTTTGAAGTTTTTGTTAAATTCACTAACTATGAAGAGCCCTTGAAACATAGTTGTCCAAGAGGTGTTGTTTTTTGAATCCTGATGCCTTTTCTCTGCATGAAAATCTGAAAGTTGGATAGGTACGCCATCAATTTTACCATGAATGTAGTCATTGCCGCTTACTCTGTCAGGGCGGGAAGTGAATAGTCTTGAACGCGTAAAGTATGTTTCATTTACATGCTGTTGTGGCAGATATTCAAGATTTTCATCAAGCTCTTTTATAAGTGGAGCAATGATTTTTTCTTTAAAAGTGCTTTTGTAGCCTTTTACAAGGTATTTGTACAAAATAGCTCCAAGTGTAAACGCAGCGAAACAGAAAAAAAGAAACATATCTATTTGTCTATTGCTCTGTCTTAAAATAAGTAAGCCTGTAAACGCAGCGATAAGAAGATAGCTGATACCGAGCTTGATAACTCTCTTTTTAACAGCTTCACGCTCCTTTTCAAGCTCTTTCAAGACAGGGTAGAGCGTTTTGTAGTAAAAGTCTGTCAGTTCACTTATGCTTTTCATACTTATGTGTTAAAAAGCTCTTTAACATTGACATTTTTTCGCTCACTCTCATCTATCTCAAATACTTTTTTTGGCTGGTAGTGCATTATATTTGCAAGAATGTTTGTCGGTATTTGTTCAAGCGCATTGTTGTAGTCTGTGACGGCTTGGTTGTAGGCACGGCGCGCAGCCGCTATTTGTGCTTCTACCTCATTTAAAGAGTGTTGCAGATGCAAGACATTTTCATTTGCTTTAAGCTCCGGATAGTTCTCAACAGCTACCATAATAGAGCCAAGAGCCGCACTCATCTTGGAATCAAGTGCCATTTTATGCTCATTTGAAATATTTGGCTTATTTGCCTCAGCACGCAGCTTTGTGACTTCATTTAAGATGGACTTCTCATGCTCCATATATTTACTTACAGAAGCGACAAGATTGGGGATGAGGTCATAGCGCTTTTTTAGCTGTGTATCGACAGAAGCAAAAATGTTGTCTACCTGATTTTTTTTCGCCACAAGTGAGTTGTACATCAAAATGATGATAATTACGAGGACTATTATAATAATAAGCGGTGTTGACATAGGAAGCCTTTAAGCTAAGATGAAGTATTTTAGCATAATTTTATGATAGTTCTATTTAAGTGATATTTTGTATGTGTTGCTTTTAAGAACTGCTTTGTGTAAAATATACTTCAACGAATAGTTAGCAAAGGATTAAGATGTTCATAGTATCATTAACATATATGGTTGAGTTAGAAAAAGTAGATGAGTTATTACCCCAGCATGTGGAATATTTAAAAAATCAATATGAAAAAGGTAACTTTATAGCCTCAGGAAGAAAAGTTCCAAGAACTGGTGGTATTATATTGTCAAAACTTAATAGTTTGGAAAAACTTCAAAATATTGTAAATGAAGATCCATTTAAAATAAATAATATTGCAAAATATGATATTCAAGAATTTATCCCTAGTATGACAAGCCATGACTTTATAAATTTAAAAGAAGAATAAAGTCTTGGATATATTTTAGGGTGTTATACCTTTTGCACAAATGTGAGCACTTGCCCAGGCCCAAGCAAAGTTATACCCACCTCTACGACCGACAATATCAAGCACCTCTCCGACAAAGTAGAGATTTTTTTGTTTGAGTGATTCCATAGTTTTTGGGTTTATCTCTTGGGTATCTATGCCTCCGCCACTTACTTCAGCATGACGAAAACCGTGAGTATCTTCCACTT
>NZ_JALUKE010000102.1 GCF_027056685.1 Sulfurimonas sp. | reverse complement strand
TTAGAGCATCTGCAGAAAAAGGTTTATGGTACAGTTTTGTAAAGAGGACTAAACAGTCAAGCAGAGAATCCATTCTAAGGTTTTCTACATTTGTTAAAAACATTTATATCTCCCCTTCATTTTGTATTCCTACTTTAGTATAGACACTCTCTTTATCTAGTATGGAAGTTACAAGGCTGCTCATAGCGTCTAATAGTCTATACTTTGCATACAAAATACTGTAGTTAGTATTTATGATTTGTTCTTTAGATTTTATAAGGTCATTTTGAGAAGCAAGTAAATCCAGAAGTGAACGCTGTCCAAGGGCATACTCTTTTCTGTATAAGGCTAATGTTTTTGCTGAAAAATCATGATACTCTTTTAGATGAACCATCTGCTCTTGCAGTTTTTTTTGTGAACTCCAAGAGCTGTTAATGGTTTGTAATATCTTTCGTCTAATATTATTTTGATTTTGATTCTCTTGCTCTATTTGGTTTAAACTTCTTGCAATAGCATGCTTGTCACTAAAACCATTAAATAGATTGTAAGAGAGGTATGCCATTGCACGAAAAGCATCATTATTTCCTTCTATGCCGCTTAGGTTTTTGTTCATTGATTGTGAAACCTCTATATCTACTTTTGGATAGTATTTGGCTTTTCTCTCTTTATTTGTCGCTTGTGCGCTTTTTTCGTTAAATTCACTTACTAAAAGTGAAGGGTTATGTGCCATAGCATACGCAATAATTTTTTCTTTTGTTTGAGGTAGTTTAATGGCGTTACGAGTAGCGGTTAAATTTTTTACATCTATTTTATGTCCTACAATTCTCTCTAAGGCATACTCTTTATCTAAAAGTGTATTTTCTTGCACTACAAGATTTGATTTTGCGAGTGCAAGTGAAGATTTTATTTTATCTACTTCTGAGAGTGTTGTAAAGCCAGATTTATACAGCTTGCTTACCTTATTTAGTACATCTTCATTTATCTGTACATTCTCTTGTGCTGTTTCAATAAGTTCACGATTTTTTAAAACCTCGAGGTATGCGTTTACAAAATCATATGAAGTAGTGTTTACTTTCTCTACATAGCTGTATGCTGCTGCAAATGTTTTGTACTCCTGCTCTTTTACAAGATAGGTTGTGGAGAGACCATTAAAGAGATTTTGTGTATATTTTAAAGAGTTTTGATAGACATTAAAACTGTCTGTTCGATCATTTGTATTACCGGCTTGATTATAGCGTTTTGTGTTTTCATATCCTGCACCAAGATTAAGGTCAAGTTTTGGATAGTATCCTGATTCAGCACTTGATATGTCCTCTTTTGTCGCTTTATAATTTTGCAATCTCTCCTGTATGACTGGATGGGTTGTAAGAACCTCTTGTAAGCTTGATTTCATATCCTGCGCATAAAGTGAGATAAAAAGTGATAATTGAAGTAAAAGTATTTTTTTCATTGTAGTGTCTTCTTGGTTGAGTTTAAGAGTTATTATAACGAATATTTTTTGGATTTACTCTACAATGGTGAGCAATTCTTGTATTACTTATGTAATTTGCAAGTAAATCTTATGTTATAATCGTATAAATAATAAAGATTACAAAAGAGTAGTATGTTATCATCAGAGATAGAGCAAATATTAAATAACAAAGATAAACTTCTTACGCAGATTTACTTCGATCTGCAGCGCCATTTTGAAGAGAAATATGGCAGAGATACTGTAGTGTTTATGGAAATTGGTACCTTCTTCGAAGTGTATGAAGTCAATAATGATGAAGAATGTATTGGTAAAGCAAAAGAGATAGCTGAACTGCTTAATATTCAGCTTACAAAAAAGAATAAAAGAATAGTAGAAAATTCAGAAAAAAATCCTCTCCTCGCAGGTGTCCCTGCCGTCTCATTTGAGAGATATTTAAGTCGTCTTATATCTGAGCAAAAATATACCGTTATTGTTGTCAAGCAAAAAGGCACACCTCCAAAGATAAGCCGCTATATTTCACAAATCGTCTCACCCGGTACAAACTTTGACCATATTATAGATAATGATGACAACTACATCGTATCACTCTTAATTGATAAACATCGTGATATTTACACCGTTGGTTACTCTGCCATAGATGTAACAACAGGAAAAACTTGGCTCTATGAGACACATGGAACAAGTGAAGATTCTTCGTATGCACTTGATGAGGTTTTTAACCTTTTAAATGTTTACAGAACAAGTGAAGTCGTAGTTACCTTTTTAGATGGCATAGAAGAGCAGCGTCATGTGATGCAGTACTTGGAAATTCCCGAACACTATCATTATTCGGTCAATAATAAACGCGTAAAAATCGATTTTCAAAATGAACTCTTTAAAGAGGTCTATCAGATACAGTCGCTGCTTTCACCCATAGAGCATTTGGATCTCGAACGCTCTCCAATGATAACGGAGTCTTTAGCGATTCTTATTAATTTTGTTATAGAGCATGATTATCACATAATTCAGAAAATGGCAATGCCAAAAATAATAGACAATCGCCGTTTTATGTATCTTGGAAACAATGCGCTTGATCAAATGGGAGTTATTTCAAAAGATAAAAAAGAGTTCACACTGCTAAAGATGCTTGACAAAAGTTCTACTGCAATAGGACGACGATTACTCAAAGAGCGTCTTTTAAACCCTATAATGGAGAAAGGGGAGCTTGAGCGCAGATATAATCTTATAGAGAGAGTCTCTTCTCATGTGCGTTATTTGGATGAGATGATGCGTGGGGTGTATGACTTGGAGCGTTTGGCACGTAGGCTCAATCTGGGAAGACTCCACCCATTTGAGATGAACCATATGTATGACTCGATGGTGAGTGTCAAAGAATTGATGCAGTATGTTAAAAAATATAAGATTCAAAAAACACCTTTTCATGAGAGCGAAGTAGAGGAGTTTTTACGAGATATTGCTAAAACAATTGACTTAGATATTTCACGCCGTTTTACAAACGCAACGGTCGATGAAAACTTCTTAATGAGTGGTGTAGATGAAGCCATTGACACGCTTGTCAAAGAAAACAGTGTAATGTTGCTTGCTTTTGAAGACATAGTCGGAAAAATAGAAGAGCTGTTACGTGATGTAAACGCAGCGAGTAGCACAAAAGTAGTTACTTTGGGGCTTTTAGAGAAAGAGGGCTATTATATATCTATTAGTAAAAACCGTTTTTCTCTTATTGAGGCTGCGTTTAAAAAGAGTGAATACTTTGCAGAATTTAATGTCAAAAAACTGACAAACAATGTCAAAATAACCTCTGCCTTTACTGACAAACTCTCCGATAATATTATGAAAAACCGCCGTAAAATAGTGACACTGGTAAAAGAGCGCTACATTCAACTCCAAGCACTTTTTGAGAGACGCTATTCACTGCTGTTTGGTCGTGTCATTAGCTATGTGGCAGATTTGGATGTCGGGGTGAGCTCTTCAAAAGTTGCACAAGAGTACAAGCACTCACGACCGATGATAGTTGAAGCCCAGCGTGATGAGAACTTTATGCAGATAATGCAGCTGCGTCATCCGCTTATAGAGGTGCAAGAGAGAGGAGGGCTTTATGTTCCCAACGACATAGTGATGGGAAATCGTGACTATCTTGACCTGCCTCACCCAAAAACTGTGATGCTTGATGTAAGTGTGCATGACGGGCATGAGATAAACGGTGTCCTTCTGTACGGCATTAACTCAAGTGGAAAATCTTCATTAATGAAGAGCATAGGCATCGCTGTACTTATGGCTCAGTCCGGATTTTTTGTCTCTGCTGCGGTAATGAAGTTTAGCATATTTGACTCCATATTTACGCGTATCGTCTCAAAGGACAATCTTGCAAAAGGGCTTTCAACCTTTGCGGTTGAGATGCTTGAGCTGAAAAATATATTTAACCGTGCAACGACTCGTTCTTTAGTACTTGGCGATGAGATAAGCCATGGAACTGAGACGCTCTCAGGGGTAGCAATT
>NZ_JALUKE010000101.1 GCF_027056685.1 Sulfurimonas sp. | reverse complement strand
ATTGCATTATGATTGGAACAAATTTTGAAATCATACCACTACTTAATCCTAAAGATGAAAATTGTGATGCAAGACCAGCCATCTTCGAGATAGAATTACCACCCATAGCATTTGTAAGTGAACTCAACCCGCCTGATGTAGAATTGCCTTTGGGTACCATACTCATAAGTGACTGTGCATTAGGAATGGCACTTTTAAGTGTCTGAAACTTATTTGATGTAAGAGCAGATTTTGCATAGTTTAGTATACTGCCTACACCACCTGATGCTTGTTTATCTGATATATTAAGTTGTTTTGAAAGCATCTCTGTCAATCCACTTGCTTGTGAACTTGTTGCCTGTGGAGTTGATGTATTTTGAGACATTGCATTTGTAACATCACTAAGCCCAAATGCAGATAATTGTGTTGCGCCTATTAAGAAAAATATACTTAAAGATAATAGTGTTTTTTTCATAGCTGTTTACACTCTCTTTTCAAATATTTCTATAGAGTTAATATCATCTTGACCTTCAATAGAGTCAAGAACTTTAAAACTTGCAGCATCATCTTCTTCAATTCCACCAAATACAGTATGTACACCATCTAAATGTGGACATGGTACAAAACAGATGAAAAATTGGCTTCCACCAGTATTTGGTCCAGCATGAGCCATAGAGAGTGTTCCTTTTACATGTTTATGCGTATTTTTTTCAGTTTCACATTTAATAGCCCAATCAGGTCCACCTGTACCAGTTCCAGTAGGGCATCCACCTTGTGCCATAAAACCAGGGATAACACGGTGAAAGTTTAGGTTGTTATAAAACCCTGTCTTTGCTAAGTGTGCAAAGTTTGCTACTGTATTTGGAGTCTCTTCTGGATACAATTTAATCCAAATATCACCTTTACTTGTTGTCATTTTTGCATATTGGAGTTTTGCTAACTCATCTTCGCTTAAGTTGTACTCTTTTAATTCTGGTCTTCCAAACATTTGAAACCTTTGTATTTAAATTTTTCTAATTATAGTAAAAATAAATTAAGGGATAACTTCAAGGAAAGATAAATTATCCTAAGATATAATTTTCAACAACTAAATTTCAGATAAAAAGGCAGATATATGTCAGAAAAACAAATTTTTCAACCAAATCCAGAGTTTGCAGCAAATGCAAGAATTAAAAATATGGACGAATACCATACACTTCAAAATAAAGCGCTTAATGATTATGAAGGCTTTTGGAGTGATTTTGCAAAAGAGAAAATAGATTGGATAGAACCCTTTACAAATGTGTTAGATGAGAGTAAAGCTCCATTTGTTAAGTGGTTTGATGGCGGAAAGCTTAATGTCGCACACCAATGTATTGACCGTCATTTAGACAAACGCAAAAATAAAGCAGCTATTATTTTTGAAGGAGACAGAGGTGATGTTCAGACTATTACATATCTTGATCTTTATAAAAATGTAAACAGATTTGCAAATCTTTTAAAAGAGGATTTTGGAGTAAAAAAAGGGGATAGGGTTGTCATTTATATGCCTATGATTCCTGAGGCGGCTTATGCAATGCTTGCATGTGCGAGAATAGGGGCTATTCACTCCATAGTTTTTGGTGGTTTTTCTGCTGAAGCATTACGAGACAGAATTGAAGATGCCGAAGCTAAAGTTGTCATTACAGCTGATGGTGCTTTTAGAAAAGAGCGACCATATATGCTCAAACCTGTTGTTGATGCTGCATTAGAGGGAGATACACCTGTAAAAAAAGTCTTAGTAGTTGAGAGAAATGGCGAAGATGTTATATGGAAAAAAGGACGCGATTACTCTTATAATGAACTTATTAAAGATAAATCAGCGGTATGTGAGTCTGAAGTTATGAATAGTGAAGATCCTCTCTTTTTGCTTTATACTTCAGGAAGTACAGGCAAACCAAAAGGTGTACAACATAACTCTGCTGGGTATATTCTTTGGGCACAGATGACAATGGAGTGGGTATTTGATGTAAAAGAGAATGATACTTACTGGTGTACTGCTGATGTTGGTTGGATTACAGGACATACATATATAGTATATGGTCCGCTTGCAATGGGTGCTACTACTGTGATGTTTGAGGGTGTTATTACTTACCCTGATGCAGGTCGTCCTTGGTCAATGGTTGAAAATCATAGAATTAATCAATTTTATACTGCACCTACTGCTATTCGTGTTTTACATAAAATGGGTGAAGATGAACCTAAAAAATATGACTTATCATCTCTTAAAGTCCTTGGAACAGTTGGTGAACCAATAGATCCTCCAGCATGGAAATGGTACTACGAGCAGGTAGGCTCAAGTAAGTGTGCAATTGTAGATACATACTGGCAGACAGAAACAGGTGGGCATATTGTCTCTCCTCTTCCTGGGGCTACTCCTATTAAACCTGCATGTGCAACACTTCCTCTTCCTGGAATTATTGCTGAAATATTAGATCCTGCTACAGGAGAGAAAGCTGAAGTCGGTGAAACTGGTTATATGTGTATTACAAGACCTTGGCCTGCACAAATTCGTGGTGTTTGGGGAGATGAAGAGCGTTATATTAAATCATACTATGGTGATGTGAAAAAAGATGGTAAAGCTGTTTATTTTACAGGTGATGGTGCTGTGTATGATGAAGATGGTTACATCACGATTACTGGACGAACTGATGATGTCATTAATGTAAGTGGTCATAGAATGGGAACTGCCGAAGTAGAAGCTGCCATTAAAAAACATCCAAATGTAGCAGAAGTTGCAGTTGTTGGTAAGCCACATGAGTTAAAAGGTGAAGGAATATTTGCATATATTATTCTCAAGTCTGATGATGGTGTAGCTGATGAGGTTGAAGAGGTAAAAGCCATTAATGGTGTCATTAAAAGAGAGATAGGTAATATTGCTATTTGTGATGATATTGTTTTTGTACCAGGACTTCCTAAAACACGCTCTGGAAAAATTATGCGTCGTATTTTACGTGCCATTGCAAAAGGTGAAGCTATTACACAAGATATTTCAACACTCGAAGATCCATCGGTAGTTGCAAAAATAGAAACTATGGTTAAGGCAAAGTAAAACTTCCTTTTAACCCACAAGTGCTATAATTCCATAAATCAATTATAAAGAGTTATTTATGGAATTATGTGTTGCACTTGACCTCCCTACAGAAGAAGAAAACTTAGCTTTAATCCAAAAGATAAAAGAGCATGATGTCTGGCTTAAAGTCGGACTTCGTACCTACATTCGTGATGGTGAAGCATTTTTAAAAGCCATCAAAAACATCAATCCTGATTTTAAAATATTTTTAGATTTGAAACTCTATGACATTCCAAATACTATGGCAGATGCAGCAGAGTCCATTATGGGGCTTGGTGTAGATATGTTTAATGTCCATGCAAGTGCAGGCAAGCGCGCAATGAGTACAGTGATGCAAAGACTTGATAAGTATGAAAAGCGTCCTATAGTTTTGGCAGTAACTGCTTTGACCTCATTTAGTGAAGAGGAGTTTCAAGCGGTTTATGAATCTGATATTGCAAATAAGGCTAATCAATTTGCAAAAGATGCACAAGAGAGTGGGCTTGATGGCGTGGTCTGTTCAGCTTACGAATCAGCAT
The DNA here is from genome assembly GCF_027056685.1 of Sulfurimonas sp. Classification (GTDB taxonomy): domain Bacteria; phylum Campylobacterota; class Campylobacteria; order Campylobacterales; family Sulfurimonadaceae; genus Sulfurimonas. The sequence continues at coordinate 363 of NZ_JALUKE010000101.1, read as the reverse complement.
CTATCAAAAATATTACCAATGAAAGTTTTATGACACTTACCCCAGGCATCCGTCCTTTTGGAGAAGATGCAGGTGATCAAAAACGCGTGGCAGATGTTGCGTTTGCAAAAGAGCAAAAAGTAGATTTTATCGTTGTTGGGCGTCCTATTTATCAAGCAGAAAATCCTTCAGAAGTTGTAGCGAAGATTTTGGCTCAGATTTAAGCTATCTGTTATATAACTCTCATTATAATTACGCTCTTCAAATGGACGAGTGGGTGAGTGGCTGAAACCACATCCCTGCTAAGGATGCGTATGGGTAACTGTACCGAGAGTTCGAATCTCTCCTCGTCCACCACGAAGCCCTATTTTAGGCACTTTCAAG
>NZ_JALUKE010000100.1 GCF_027056685.1 Sulfurimonas sp. | reverse complement strand
TTTTTAAGGTTACTAGTGTAATCCAAATATTTTAATTAAGGAGTTCTTTATGAAAAGAGCTGGTTTTACTATGATCGAATTGATCTTTGTTATTGTTATTTTAGGTATTTTGGCAGCAGTTGCCATTCCAAAACTTGCGGCTACTCGTAGTGACGCTGAAGCAGCGAAAACGGCTAGTGATTTAGCTACATGTGTTGGTGATGCAGGTGGAGCATACCTTAAAACAGGTTTATTTAGTGGAGTAACTGGTACTGCAGATACAGTTGTTGTTTCGCCTGCATGTACAGAGGCAGCAAGTTGTTTTACTTTGACTGCTAAGGATAGTGCAGGAACATTAACTATTAAAGATAGTGGAGCTGGAAATAAATGTACTGAGGCACACGCTTTAGCAGCAAAAAATTCTATGTCTTCAGCTACTGGTGTTACGCATAATTTTTAATACCTCAGTAGCCGATTTCTCATTTTAGTGAGAAATCTATTTTTGTTTACCATATCTCCAAGATTTTACTTGGAGATATTATTAGGTCAGTCTCCAAAATAAGCTAAAGTTAAAATAGAAGAAATTCTGTAAGGAGTTTCTTATGCAAAAGACTAGGCAAACTTTCACAATGATAGAACTTGTATTTATGATAGTTATTTAGAATCACAAAGTTTAAATTTAAACGAACGGAATGGTGTTTAAATAACTGTAGATGAACCATGTTTTACATTAAATAAAGATGATGGAGAAGGAACTTGAAAGGTGAAACATACTTCTATAACAAGTTAAGTATGTCTTGTAACTTAACGCTTAGTTGAAAAAATCATTTCTCTTCTATTGCTAGTGTTGAGCACAAATTTTAAGGAAATATATATGACTAAAAATGCATTTACAATGATAGAGGTAGTCTTTGTTATCGTGATTTTAGGGATTTTAGCAGCTATTGCCGTACCAAAATTTGCAGCGACACGTGGAGATGCTCTAATAGCAAAAGGGCGTTCCAATGTAGCTTCAATTCGTTCGGGAATTATTACAGAACGACAGTCTAGGCTCATTAAAGGAATTTCCTCTTTTATTCCAAATGGTACAGGTACTTATACCAAAAATGGTAGCACATACAATCAGATGGATCATGGAGGACTTTTTGGAGGGGTATTGATGTATCCGATTTCTCCATCAACTGGAAATGATGGTTGGAGTGCAGGGGCAACAAGCGGAACATATATTTATAAAATTGGAGGAAGTTCCAATACTTTCACTTATACACCTTCAGATGGAAAATTTCTCTGTACATCAGGCAATGAGTGTGACAAGTTAACAAAATAGTTGAATTATTATAACATCTCCCTTATAGGCTCTCCTCTTGAGCCTTTTACCTACCATTTTGACACTGTTTTAGAAGTTGGACAACAGGTGGAAGTCTCTGTGCGTTCTCGTAAAGCCTTTGGTGTTGTGCTCTCTCAAACGCCTCAACCTGCGTTTAAAACAAGTGAAATTCTACAAGTCACTGCATTTAGCTACTCTAAAAAGCAGATGGAGCTTGCAAAGTTCATCTCCTCTTATTACATCTGTTCATTTGGGGATGCTTTGGCTCTTCTCGTTCCTTTTAATAAGACAACGCAAGAATCTAAACGCAGTGATAAAGATGAATATATCTCAAAAATAAAACTTTCACAAAAACAGAGTGAAGCATTATTTTTTTTACAAAAACATAAAGTCTCTTTACTCTTTGGCGATACAGGAAGTGGTAAAACAGAGATATATATGAAGTACTTTGAGCAGATGATAGCACTCTCTAAACGCAGCATCTTTTTGATGCCTGAAATTTCACTTACACCACAAATGTCCAAAAGACTTGAAGAGCATTTTGGTGAGAATGTTGTAATGTGGCACTCAAAACTCACACCAAAAAAGAAAAAAGAGGCGATGGGAAAAATTCAGAGTGGAGAAGCAAAAATCATAGCTGGACCACGCTCTGCACTCTTTTTACCCATAGAAGATTTAGGGCTTATAGTTGTTGATGAAGAGCATGACGATAGTTATAAATCCTCTTCAAGACCACGATACAATGCTCGCGATATAGCCATATATATGGGCAAACTTTATAATGCTGCAGTTGTTTTAGGCTCTGCAACTCCATCGCTCAATGCTTATGTGAAATTTCCTCACATACGCTTACGAGGGGGACATTTTGTTTCTAAAAAGAGTTTTATATATGAAAAAAATATAGAGAGTCTCTCTCCTTTGATTATAAATAATCTACGAGAAACGGTGCAAAAAAAAGAGCAGGCTATTGTTTTTTTACCGACACGGGCAAATTTTAAATATCTTATTTGCCAAGATTGTGGACATACAATAAAGTGTGCATTTTGTAGTGTGGGAATGAGTGTTCACCAACACTCACGAGCCTTAAAGTGTCACTATTGTAACTTTACACAGGCTATTCCCCAAGTTTGCCCAGAGTGCCAAGGTGCACATTTAACAAGTTCACGATTAGGTACGGCAGAGGCTGTACAAAACATACAAGAGTTACTTCCAAACGCAGTGATACAACAGTTTGATAGAGATGCCATCACTACAGCCAACAAACTAAAAAAAGCACTCAAAAAGTTTAATGACAAAGAGAGTGACATTCTTGTTGGTACGCAGATGCTCTCAAAAGGGCATGATTATCATGGAGTAACGCTAGCTGTAGTGCTTGGAATGGACAATATGCTCAATATGAGTGATTATCGAGCACGAGAAAAAGCTCTTTCAACGCTTATTCAGGTATCAGGACGAAGTGGACGGGCAAAAGATGCAAAGGTTATTGTACAGACTTTTAATGAAGATTTTTTTAGCACTTACATAGATAAATATGAAGAGTTCTTAGAGTCTGAAAAAGTTTTTAGAGAGGAGCTTTACCCTCCATATAAAAAGCTTTGTCGTCTGCTCTTTTCAGATAAGAATGGCGCAAAAGCTCGCGATGCTATGGGGCAGATGCAAGAGCGTCTCACTGCGTTTAGTAAGAGCGTAGAGATAGTCGGTGCAGGAAAATGTGCGATAGAGAGAGTAGCAAATAAGTACCGTTTTGAAATACTACTTCGTGCAGATAAAAGCACAGACCTCATAAAAGCCATAAAAGCTACAAAAGTAAGCATGGCTGAGATAGATATGGATCCGTTGGAGTTTGCATAAAAAAAGGAGAGGGTGATTACTCCTCTCCAAATGTTAAAAGAGCTTAGTTAAGTAACCAAGTATTAACAACAGTATAACGATACGATACAAAGGAAAATCCTTTTTTTCAACACTCCCACCCAGCACTACCCACACAAAAAAATGTGCAAAAAAAAAGCCTTGCCTCAATAAATGAGACAAGGCTTTACAGTGTTCAGGGTAATCAGACCTGTATATCGTTATACTGTTTCAAGATTGATTATAGCATAAAGTTATTAATTTTCAAAAAAAATATTAGTTGTTCTTCGATTTCATCAATTCTTATTCGTTACAAGATGTACATAAGACATATCTTGAAAAGGTGGAAGCTTTTTAAATGTTGTTTTGTTCTGAAGTAGAAGTGCTATACTTTTATCATCTCTCTTTTTAAGTTTTAAAAATGCTCTTTTTTTCCTGCCTGTTAATTTTTTTGTTGCTATTTGAATAATATGGAGTGGATTTATAGGACGACCATGTATTCTTATCTCAAAATGTAAATGTGGTCCAGTTGAGCGACCTGTTGTTCCTACATAGGCAACGATTTGACCTTTTTTGACATGAGAACCTCTATGGATTCCTCTTCTAAAAGCGTGTAGATGAGCATAGCGTGTTTCGTATCCATCTGCATGACGGATTTTTACAAGGTTACCATAGGTGCCTGCTCTTGCACACCAGATGACGGTGCCGGCACCAGCTGCATGAACAGGTGTTCCTCTTCTTGCAGCAAAGTCTACACCATTATGTGCTTTCCATTTATGTAAAATTGGATGCCATCTTCTTTTTGAAAATGGTGAAGATACTCTTGCTCCTGGAATTGGACGACCAAATAAAAAGCCTTCAACTTCAGCACCTTTTTCATTATAGTAACGCCCATTGCTGTTAAGATAAATATAGTGCTTTTTATGGTGCATCTCTATCATGGCAACTTTGAGTGTAGGCATAGAAAAAGGGTAGCCAAGACGATACTTTTGTGTATATATCATCGCAAGTTTGTCACCTTTACGGATATTATTTTTGAAATTGAGTGAGTGTCTAAAACTAGAGACAAAAATTTGAACAAGTTTATTTGAACCTGTTGCTTTTAAAATATTGTAGTTTGGAGAGCTTGTAATGGTGGTGTAAAAACCCTCTGTTTTTGTTGTTGAGATGATGGGAATAGCTTCAAATGAGTAAGATTTCCCTTTTTTGGCAATATGAATTTGTAACTCATCATTTAATGGAAGTAAAATTTGTTCAATATTACCTTTGTTGTCCCGAAGAATTTGGTAGTGAATACCACTCCGCATCTCTTCGGTTAATTGTTGGTCATCTTTGTCCAAATTATAGTAGAGTGGTTTTGTAGGAAGGTTATTTCTTTGTAAAAAAAGGAGATAACTTTCACCATTGTCCCATCTGTACCTATCTACAGTTGAGGCAAAAAGAGAGGTAAAGAGAGATAAAAATATGAAAAATCGTAGCATAAATATAAACCTAATTTAAAATAAAATGAAACTTTAGCAAATTTTTGATTAATATGAGGTTTGTTTGATATAATCGCATATATTATTAAAAAAGAAGTAAGATGAAATATATTGTTTTAGTTTTATTAGCATTGGTTAATCTCTATGCTAGCGTTGTAACTGCTCCTATTGTATCTGTAAATAAAAAAAATGACACAATTACAATAAACATAAATAAAATTGATGTAGGTATGAGTGGCTTTGTTGTGCATTATATTACACCTAAACATAGTGAAGTTATTGATAATGCTGTTGTTCAAAGTTTTGATGCAAATAAAAGTGAAGCAACACTCAAAATAAGCTCTTTTCATATGCTGGACAATGACTCTGTACCCAAAGAAGAGTTCAAAGCAGAAGTTGGAGATAGTGTTGAACTTGCATTTGGTTACAGCCGTGCTATGCTTATTGCTCCAGATGAGGCAATTTACCACCGTATTACAAAAAGTGTGCAAACGCAGTGGATACATCCTGATTTGTTTGCGACCATTCTCTCTTATACAGGACACCCATCGCCACTTGTAAGTGATTTTCATAGTATGTCTGAGGCGACAAGTACAGGACTTTTATTTATTTATCTCGATAAAAAAGTCTACACACTAGATATGAAAAGTTTTAAAATCTTACATATTAGTGCCGCACCATTAGAGCAAAAAAAAGTGAGATTACCTTTCTATACACGAGTACAGAAAATAGAATCTTCTTGGTGGGATTGGGGAAAAGGGACATCGCAGGTAAAAAACTATACAAAATACTACTATAAACTTTTAATGCAAAATAATGCAAACAATAAAGAGTTAGTTTCATTATATAAAAAGTACGAAAAAAGGGGTGAAAAATGATAGATTCAGGACATATTGAACATTTTAAAAATATTGTAGGAAGTGAAAATATTTATAGCGATAAAGCACATCTTTTAGCATACTCTTATGATGCAACACGAGAACATTTTGAACCAGATGCTGTGGTTTTTCCTCGTCATGAAGAGGATATTAGCGAAATTTTGAAGTATTGTAATATGCATAAAATTATTATTGTACCTCGTGGTGCTGGCTCTGGTTTTACTGGTGGGGCATTGCCTAGTAGTGGGGGCATAGTTCTTGCCATGGAAAAACATATGAATAACATTCTTGAGATAGATATGAAAAATATGGTAGCTATTGTGCAACCAGGTGTGATAAATATGGACTTACAGCGTGCTGTAGAAGAGGTGGGACTCTTTTATCCACCAGATCCAGCAAGTCAAGATTACTCTACAATTGGTGGAAATGTAAGTGAAAATGCAGGTGGAATGCGTGCTGCAAAATATGGCATTACAAAAGATTATGTAATGGCTACTCGCGCTGTACTTCCAAACGGTGATATCATCAAAGCAGGAAAACGCACCATTAAAGATGTGGCAGGGTATAACATTAGTGGTATTTTAATAGCCTCTGAGGGAACGCTTGCGGTACTTACAGAGATTACACTCAAACTCATTCCAAAGCCTAAAATGACAAAAACAGCAATGGGAATTTTCCCTACTGTGAATGATGCGATGGAAGCGGTCTATAAAACGATGGCAAGTGGTATTACACCAGTTGCTATGGAGTTTTTGGATAATCTTACCATTCGTGCAGTTGAGCAGACATTTCATAAAGGCTTACCAGTTGATGCAGGTGCGCTCCTTGTAACAGATGTTGATGGAAACCTAGAAGATGATTTAGATTTTCAACTAGGACAAATTGAGAAAGTATTTAAAGAGAATGGATGTAGTGAGTTTAGAGTTGCAAAAGATGACAAAGAGGCGGCAGAGATATGGTTTGCTCGCCGTAATGCTTCTCCTGCACTCTCTATTTATGGAAGTAAAAAACTTAATGAAGATGTCACTGTTCCTCGTGCTGTTTTACCAGAACTTTTAGAGAGATTTTCTGCTATTGCTAAAAAATATAGTGTAAATATTCCATGTTTTGGACATACTGGAGATGGAAATGTCCATACAAATGTAATGGTAGACGGCTCAAACCCTCGTCAAGTTGCAATTGCTTATCAGGCCATAGAAGAGGTTTTTCAAGCGACTGTTGATTTAGGTGGAACACTCTCGGGGGAGCATGGCATTGGACTGGCAAAAGCACCATATATGTATATGGCATTTACAGATGAAGAGATGAACCTTTTTAAATCTATCAAGGCTGCGTTTGATCCTAACAATATTTTAAACCCTGCAAAAATGGGACTTAGTTAAACGCAGTATGAATAAAAAAGTAAAAATTGTACTCCAAGAGGCAAAACTGTTTGTAAGCTCTTTTGTTGATAAAGAGCTGACCCTTTTTGCTGCAAGTTTGAGCTTTTATACAATTTTTACGATTATTCCACTCCTACTTATCATTATGGCAATTTTAACATCTCTGCCATCATTCGCGGAGTATTATGAGAAAATTCAAGGTTTCATCTTTTCAAATCTTATGCCGGTAAACTCCGATACAGTGATGATTCAAATAAATGGCTTTTTACAAAACTCTTCAAAAATGGGGGCTATAGGATTTCTTGCTATTTTAGTCTCTTCTATGCTTTTTTTCAAAAACTTTGAGTATATTGCAAATAAGATATTTCATGCTAGAGCGCGAACTTTATGGGAGAGCATAACGACATACTGGACGCTTTTAACACTTACTCCCATTGCTCTTGGTGTCTCATTTTACATTACGGGATATATCGCAGCTTTAATAGCTTCTAATGATTTAACATCAGGTTTAAATATTTTACCATTGATTCCTTACATCATCATCTGGGGACTCTTCTTTCTTATATTTCAAATTGCAGCAAACGCAAAAATAAACCCTAAAGCTTCACTTATAAGCTCTTTTGTTGTCTCTGTCATATTTAGTGTGAGTAAAAATGCTTTTATCTATTATGTCTTTTTAAATAAGTCATATACTACAATGTACGGCTCCTTTGCCATTTTAATGTTTCTTTTTTTATGGATATATGTTTCGTGGATTATCTTTTTATATGGTTTGAAACTATGCTATATTATAGATAAAATATATAAAAATAGAGCCTACATAAATAAGCAACAACCACAAAGCCCTCCTACTAAAAATACTCAAGAGTGTTGATTTCTTTCTCAATAAATCAAATAAATGCTATAATTGTTTACGGCTATAGACAAATACAATTATGGAGTACTTCATGCTAGATAAATTATTTTCTTTTCAAAATAGATTAAAAAAATCACATACAATAGAGTATAAAAGATCTTTGTATAAGGAGATAAACTTTGACGATAAGATGATTGCTGTATTTGGTGCAAGGGGAGTTGGTAAGACAACACTTCTTTTCCAATACTTACAAGAGTTGCAAGAAGAAGATAAAAATGCACTCTATATCTCCATGGATTATCCATTTTTAGTAGGTACAGATTTGATTGATATTGTTGAAGCATTTGTAGAATCTGGAGGAGAATATCTACTTCTTGATGAAATACATCGCTACAATGATTTTAGTGCTTATTTAAAAACAATTTATGACATGTATAACATTTATGTCATCTTTACAGGGAGTAGTGCAACATCTATTTTAAATGCAAAAAGTGATTTAAGTAGGCGTGTAACACTCTATAATCTTCATGGTTTTTCATTTAGAGAGTATTTGGAGTTTAAATATAAAACTACTTATGATAGTTATAAACTTGAAACTCTTGTTGAAAACCATATTGATATATGCGAAAGCATTGTAAAGAAAAATCATAAAATATTGGATGACTTTAAGGAGTATATAAAAACAGGCTACTATCCATTCTATTTCGATAAAAAAAACTCTTATTATGAGAGCCTTTTGAATACTATTAACTTGACAATTGATTTGGACTTAACCTCTTTAGGTTTGATAGAACAAAAATATACTTACAAGCTAAAAAAGCTTTTAGAAGTTGTTTGTGAAAGTAAACCATTTGAAGTAAATTATACAAAAATAGCTGCAGTAGCAGAGATTAGCAGAGCAAAACTTTATGATTATGTAGAATTTTTAAATGATGGTCAAATGCTTCTTTTGGTGGATGAATATGTTAAGGGGATAAAGAAAATTAATAAACCTGCAAAAATATACCTAAATAATACAAATCTACTTTTTGCCTATTGTCAAAAGAGTGAAATAGGTACAGTGAGAGAGACATTTTTTGCAAACCAACTGAGAGTAAAAAATAGACTCAACATTGCTAAAGAGGGTGATTTCTTTGTTGATGAAAAATATACTCTGGAGATTGGTGGGAAAGATAAAGGGTTTAGCCAAATAAAAGATTTGCCTAATTCTTATGTTGCATCTGATGAGATAGAGATTGGATTTTGTAATAAAATACCACTTTGGGTGTTTGGATTTTTATATTAATTATATGCTCTAAAACTATGCTACATTATAGATAAAATATACAAAAATAGAGCCTACATAGATGAGCAACAGCCACAAAGCCCTCCTACTAAAAACACTCAAGAGTGATAAAATAATTTCAACAAATAAATAGCTAATGTTAAGATGCTCTTGGAGTGCGTTTAGGTTTGCATTGAGTAGCATATTTACAATAGGATCAAGCAGATTTCCAAAACCAAAGAGATGCAAAAAGAGTGCTAGTGGGTAAAAGAGTGTAAAGAGGGTTGAGTAGAGAATTGAGAGGGGATGGTAGAGCGAAAAATTCCCAAAAATAGTAAGTGAATAGGGGAGCATCAAAAGATAAACCCAAAATGGGATGAGAAGAAACTGTTTTACTTTACTATAATGCTTAAAGTAGATAAAAAAGAGAAATATATAAAAAACACCACTCACACTAAGCCAAAAACCTATGCTAAAGAGCAGTTTTGGAAATAGGGCAAGTATGAGTAAAATAGTGATACCAAGAGTCTGCATGGAGATGATTTTCATTCCTCTCTCGTATAAAATAAATCCTACCATAAGCATAATAAAAGCCCGAAGCAAAGAGGGTGGAGTAGAGAGAAAAAGCATATAAGTCAGCAGTATAAACGCAGTGATTGTAAAACTATCTTTTGTGTAACTTCTGTATGGAAAATAGCGGTTTTGTAGGAATTTATGGGGGTATTTTAGCAATAAAAAGAGAATAAAACTTAATACTCCTAAGTGAAAACCACTAATGGCAATAAGATGAGAAATACCAAGATTTGAAAACTGTATTTGTAAATTTCTAGGGAGTGGTTTTGCTAAAAAGAGTGCCTCATAAACAGCTGTAACATTTTTATCTTTATGTTGTGTGGCTATTGCGTTTGAGACTCTATTCATAAGAGAATTTTCATTATAAATTTTGATAATTTTACTAAAAGCAAAGAAAGTTCGCATATACTCATAAAAAGAGATTTTCCCAGCCCAGATTTCTAGTTTAATAGTTTTGTTTTTTATGTTTTTGAGATTTTTGCTTGCAGTTGTATAAAAAGTAAAGCCATCATCACTCCGTAATTTCAGCACCTCATAGCGTTTTAATTTCCCTTTTTTTGTTCGTTTTGTTTTTGTGTACTGTTTTAAGACGACTGCGTTTACTAGCTGAGAGTCAAATTTTGTAAGTTCGTGGTATTTGTAGTATTGATAAGAGAGAGATAGAAAAAGGAGAAACAAGAGCAGTGCCAAAAGAGTGAAAATATCTCTTTTAGAAGATAGTAGCTCAATGCTCTCAATATTTTTCATTAGTGAAAATTCTCATTAAATAGCTGGCATCTCTACATTTGGCAGATTAACCTGTGCGGATGAGGTGTCGACATTTTCATAAACAGTCTCTACAGCACTTGCAAAACTTGGCGCATCGACAAAGCGGGTGAGTTTTTTCTGAAAAACAAGTTTTACATGCCCTGTTGGACCATTTCTCTGTTTTCCAATGATAATTTCAGCATCCTCTTCCTCTTTTTCAACATAGGTGGAGGTAAACTCTTTGCCCTCTGCTTTTGCAGCTTTTTCCCGCTCTTTTTCTTCTTTGTAGAGGTAAACATCATCACGATAGACAAATAAAATAATGTCGGCATCTTGCTCAATAGAACCAGATTCGCGAATATCACTCAGCATTGGACGCTTGTCATTTCTGCTCTCTAGCCCACGATTGAGCTGAGAGAGGGCAACAACTGGCATTTCAAGTTCACGGGCAAGCATTTTAAGTCCACGAGAAATTTCTGAAACTTGTAAGTGTCTGTCTTGATTACCAATTCCTGACATAATTTGCAAGTAGTCGATGACCGCTATCTCAATCTCTGGGTGTTGATTTTTAAGTTTTCGAAGTTTTGAGCGTAGTTGGTTAATATTGAGACTTCCCTGATCATCCACAAAAAGTTTTGCAGAGTTCATTCTGTCTATGGCACCATTAAGGTTACTCCACTGATCATCATTCATATCTCCTACACGAAGTTTTTGCAGTGGAATAGATGTTTGAATGGAAAGCAAACGCAACATTAATTGTTCAGCAGGCATTTCAAGTGAGAAAAAAGCGACACCTTTGCCTTGTACTATAAGGGAATTGACCGTGTTTAAAATGAAGGAAGTTTTCCCCATTGCAGGCCGAGCGGCAATGATAACTAAATCACCTTTACCAAACCCTGTCGTCATTTTGTTGAGCTCTTTAAATCCTGTATCTACCCCGACAAGTATAGAGTTTCCGCGTGCTTTCATTTCTTTGATATATTCCATCGTATCGAAGGTCATTTTTGGAGAGTCTTTGAAATCGCTTGTCTGGTTGTCTTGTGTAATTTCATAAAGCTTTTTTTCGACAATGTCCACAACTTCGGCAGAAGGAAGTTCCTCTTCGACTGTAACGCGTTTTATCTCTGTTGTGAGTGTTAGGAGGTTGCGTTTAAGTGATTTGTCTTTTATCTCCTCAACATAGGCAGTAGTATTTGAGATAGGGTTTGCAGAGAGAATTTCAAGCAGTACCTGTTCATCAAATTTTTTTGCTTTTATAAGCTCTTTTTTGATGAACTCTTCATCTATTGGCTGATCTTTTTGCAGTAGTGTGAGCATCGCAGCAAAAATATCCTGATGTGCAGGCAGATAAAAGTCATCTTTTTTTAAAATGACACTCAGCTCATCAAATTGGCTTGGCTCAAAGATGATAGAGCTAAGAACACTGCGTTCAAAGGCTAGGTTGTAGAGATTATCTTGCATTTACATATACTCCTGCTGTAGCGTATTAAGTAGTTTTAAGATATTAGGATTGCCTTTATGCTCCTCTTTTGAGAGCTCTATTGCTTCTAAAATATCTAAAAGATATAATGATGGACTTCTTTTAAACATAAATAATATCTTCAATAATCGATTTTTTTATAAAAG
>NZ_JALUKE010000099.1 GCF_027056685.1 Sulfurimonas sp. | reverse complement strand
CCAAGAGAGTATAAAAAGCACTTCAATCTCTCTAAGCTCTGCGTTTGTAAAATGGCTCTGTGTAAAGAGTTCACAGTAACGCGCCAAAGGTTTTACCATTGTCTCAAATTGTGCCGTTTTACAAAGTTTAATGAGCCATTTGCGCTCATGCTCTTCAAGTTCTGTTACATTTTTAAGCCACAGTGCTAAAAATTTGTCTGATTTTTGCGGCTCATGTGCATAGAGTTTAAGTTGTTCTATAAGCGGGGAGGTGATGTTAAAAGTGGCTTTTATATTTGCATGGCGTGAGAGCATCCACGGCATATCATAGTAGTCTTTTATGGCATGTAAAAAGACCCATGGCATCTGCATGATTCCATCACTATTTCGATAGTCTGGTTGGTGCATATGCCAGATGAAGTTAAGCCTCACAACTACTCCTTATTCCTCTAAAATCTTCTCTATTATTTGAAGATATTTTCGAAGCAGTTGCTCTCCCTGCTCATCATCTATTGCTTGAATGTAAAGGTTTATATGTTCACTGTATTGGTCAGGTATCATTAACACCCAGTTATTTTTGGCTTCCCAAATTTTTACGCCTACTTGTGAGTCTGATTTTTTCTCTTTTGCGTATTGCAAAAATTTTCGCATCATTTTGCCCTTTGATTTTTGCGGACACTCGACTCGAAACTCTTTGTAGTAAAAGCTCTCAAGACTCTCAAGAAGTGATGAGAGTTTGATTTTATAGGTACTTAAAAGCTCCATAATCTTAAGACTTGCATAGATGGCATCACGGGTATAAGTAAACTCTGTAAAGGCAAAATTTCCATCTACTGTAGCAATGAGATCAAACTCTTTTAATTTTTCAACTTTAAAATCAGCATACTTTCCTCTTTTAATGATGAGGTTTTTAAAGTGTCTAATGTCAGGTGCCCATGTCGGTAAAAATACTTTTTTCTTCTCATTCATTGCATCGAGATTTAAAAGTTCCAAGACTGCATAGAGTGCTTTGACCTTACTAAGCACAACGCCGTTTTCTGCAACTAAAGTAATTTGCTGTGCATTTGGGTAGATTAATAGTCCCATATTGTAGTTAAGACAGCGTACGATTTTTGAGACATTGAATTGTGATTTTTTCTCCAAAGTAGCAATATTAGAGAGTTTTTTTTCATCATAGTAGGAGTTGAGCGTAACATGCTCTAAACCAATGTCATTGATGAGCTTTGGAAATATATCGATGGTTGTTCCATACATTAAATCTACAACAACTTTAAAATCTTCATGTTTTACAATTTTATGATCAACTGTCGTTTCAATGGTGTCACGATAGTTAAAACACTCAAGATGATGTTCACTCTCCCTAATATAACCAATACGGCTAAAATCAACGCGACGGAACTTCTCTGCAAAAAAGGTCTTTTCAATCGACTTCGCTGATTCGGAGTGTATTTTCATTCCCTCGTCGTTAAAAATTGTAATCTCAGAACTTGCGGTATCGTTGAGGCAGCGTTTAAAATGTACACCTGCTATGATATTGTTGTCGTTTGCAATGGTATATCTCAGTACTGAGGGTGGTGTTTCTCGTAAATCAAGTATGTTGATTCCTGAAGAGATCAGACCACCTAAAAAGGCACGCTTTATCATTCGTGAGTTTTTGTCGTGGTCACGGCCGACTAAAACTGTAGAGGCTACAGGAAGTTGTGCGCCGAGTGCTTCTGCAAGTTTTGTAGCCATCTCACAGGAGAGCTCGATGTTACTTTTTCCATAAACACTACCATCTTCAAAAATGGAATTTTTATATTTACTTCCTAGTATTAAGTTGTTTGTAACCACCGAAGCAGGTTCTATTTTTTTGTCAGGCCAAATAATGACATCTTTGTCAAAACTTGTCAGCTCTCCTACTTCACACCCCTCTGCTAAGATAAGTCCAGCAGTAGCCTTTACATTTTTTTCGATGATATTGTCATTACAAATGACACAGCTATCAAAGAGAACGCCTTTTTCAACTCTAATATTTTCCCAAAAGACAGAATTTTTGATTTTACAACCTGCACCTATGGTGACATTGTCACCTATAACGGTGTTGGTGAGTTTAGTATTTTTTTTGATGCTGATATTATTGCCTAAAAGAACAGTTCCTATGATTTCAACCGATTTATCGATACTATTGTCTCCAAGCTCATAGAGTAGGCCATCAGGATATACTGTTTTTTTACCCTCTAGTTTAAATTTTACAACATTACTAAGTATATCTTCATACACTTCTCTGTAACTTTGCGGATTGCCAACATCACGCCAGTAGCCTTTGAGATTGTGTGCCATGAGCGGAATCTCTTTTTCCATCAAGGTAGGAAAAAGATCTTTTGCAAAGTCAAAGTTTTCGCCTTCGGGAATGTACTCAAGTATCTCTGGTTCTAAAATATAGATACCGGTATTGATAGTGTCACTAAATACCTCTCCCCAGCTTGGCTTTTCTAAAAACTTCTCAATAACGCCATCTTCATTGGCAATGACGACACCAAACTGCAAAGGATTTTCTACAGAGGTAAGTCCGATGGAGAGTTTTGCTTCTTTTTCTTGGTGGAATTTCATAAGCTTTTTAAAATTAAAGTCTGTTACCAAATCACCACTAATGATAATAAAATTTTCATCCCCTATAAGCTTTTGTGCAAGCTTAACAGCCCCCGCTGTACCGTAATCATCGTCAGGTATAACATAGCTTATTTTAATACCAAAATCACTGCCGTCTTTAAAATAGTCTTGAATAATTTCAGGTTTAAAGTAGAGTAGGACAATAAACTCTGTTATTCCTAAATCTTTGAGCATCATCATGGTATGCTCCATCATCGGTTTGTTCATAATCGGTAACATTGGTTTTGGTCGTGAATTTGTCAAAGGCTGAATTCGAGTGCCAAATCCGCCTGCCATTACTACTGCTTTCATCTTTTTCCCCTTGTTATAAACTTTTTTTGTTTACTAAGCTATGAAAATAAGCCTGTCATAATTGTTTGTGCCTCTTGCTGTAAAGTGCTTAAATGCTCTTGCGAAATAAAGCTCTCTGCATATATTTTATATATCTCTTCTGTTCCAGATGGTCGCATAGCCACCCAACCATTTTGTGTAACAATTTTAAGCCCACCTATGGCAGCACCGTTTCCTGCTGCGTTTGTAAGTATCTGCTCAATCTTTTCGCCACCTAAAGTGTTAATCTTAATAGATGCTGCATTTAAAGATTTGAGTATCTTTTTTTGCTCCAAGGTCGCTGGTGCATCAATGCGTCCATAGTATGATTTTCCAAACTCCTGCTCAAACGCAGCATATATTTCAAAGAGATCTTTTTTCAGTACTGCCATAATCTCAGCAGCTAAAAGTGTCATAATCATTCCATCTTTATCGGTACTCCAGACAGTCGCGTCACGGCGAAGATACGAAGCTCCCGCACTCTCCTCACCACCAAAACCAAGCCAGTTCTCATAGAGCCCATCTACAAACCATTTAAAGCCAACAGGTACTTCATAGACTTCACGAGAAAGACTTTTAGCAATTCTGTCTATCATAGAGCTTGAGACGAGTGTTTTACCTATTTTTAAATCTGCTGTAAAGTTTTTTCTATGTTTAAAAAGATACCAAATAGCAACACTTAGGTAATGGTTAGGGTTCATCAGTCCACCTTTGGGTGTAACTATACCGTGTCTGTCTGCATCGGTATCATTGGCAAATGCCAAATCATAGTTATCTTTGAGTTTCAGCAGTGAAGCCATAGCATCGGGTGAAGAGCAATCCATACGAATTTTACCATCATGATCGAGTGTCATAAACGAAAAAGTGGCATCGGCGTAAGGGTGAATAATCTCCATATCAAGATTATAATACGACTGTATCTTTTTATAAACAGGAATAGCTGAGCCACCAAGTGGGTCAGCTGCCATTTTTAAGCCAGAATTTTGAATAGCTTGCATATCTACGATTTCGCCAAGAGCTTTTACATACGGTGTTATAAAATCATACTCTGTAACAAAAGAGGAGCATAGAGCTTCTTCATAGCTGATGATTTTTACATCTTTGAGATTGTTTTGCAGTATCTCATTGGCTCTTTTTTCTATGATAGTTGTGACATCTGTATCTGCTGGTCCTCCATTTGGTGGATTGTACTTAAATCCGCCGTCCTGTGGAGGGTTGTGTGAGGGTGTTATAACAATTCCATCAGCTTTTGCATTGCCCAATTTATTATGCTCTAAAATAGCAAAAGAGACCAGAGGTGTAGGGGTGTAATCATCATCTAAAGAGATGGCTACTTTTACCTCATTTGCACAGCAAACACGCAGTGCTGTTATTTGTGCAGGGGCAGAGAGAGCGTGTGTATCTTTGCCGATATAGAGCAAATCTTCATAGCCTGACTCTTTTTTATATTCACAAACTGCCTGTGTAATTGCCATCACATGCGCTTCATTAAAACTTTTTTTCAAAGCACTTCCACGATGTCCCGAAGTTCCAAAGCTTACTCTTTGGCTCTCTTGTGTAACATCAGGTATCAACTCATAGTAAGCACTTGTGACAAGCTCTACATTTATAAGTTCCTCTTTTGGTACTGGTTTTCCTGCTAAAGGATTACGCATATCTCTTCCCCTTATTATTTTTATTTTTTTTGCAAATCCATTGATATTGGAATATAAAATTTGCTCAAATAATCTTTCATCATTCGTCTTGCACTAAACGCAGGCGTAACGCTTGTCATTGCTGCTTTCATTTTCTCTATCCACTGTGTCGGTACACCGCTGTTGTCTGTGTCATAATAGAGTGGCACTATCTCTTTTTCTATCAAATCATATAAGGCTTCTGAATCCTCTTTTGTATTTGAAGGCTCATCTCCAAATGCCCAGCCGTTTTCACCGTTGTAACCCTCAGGCCACCAACCATCTAAAGAGGAGAGATGCAGCGTACCGTTGAGTGAAGCTTTCATGCCGCTTGTACCGCAGGCTTCCATTGGAATTTGTGGATTGTTGAGCCAAACATCGACACCGTGGAGCAGATATTTGGCAACATTTTCTCCATAATCCTCCACAAAAGCAATGCGTCCGCCAAAACGAGATTCCTGCGCTGTTTTAAAAATATGCTGTAGTATCTTTTTACCTGCTATATCTGCAGGATGTGCTTTTCCTGCAAATATTATCTGCACAGGTCGGTCTCTGTTTGTTATAATCTTCTCAAGTCGTTCTATATCTGTGAGGATTAAATCAGGTCGTTTATACTCTGCCATTCTGCGGGCAAAACCAATAGTCAAGACATCAGGATCAAGCAGTACACCCTCAGCCATTGCAACAACAGGGTCTATTCCCTCTTTTGCATATTTTACGCGTACTCTGTCTCTAATATAATTGACCATTAAAACTTTAGCATTTTGTGAGATTTTCCAGAGTTTTTTGTTGCTTATTTCATTCACAAAGCTCCAACAAGCTTCGCTGTCTTGGAGCAGTTTCCAGCTTTCACCCACAGAGGTGTCAATAATATCTGAGAGCTCATCTCCAAGCCAAGTTGGAACATGAACACCGTTTGTGACATAATCCATAGCAGGCTTGTTTTCTTGTGATGCAGGGAGTACATGTGACCAGATATTAGTTGCCACTTCACAATGCTTTTTACTTACTGCATTTCGATTATCGCACATATTAAGACCAAAAACGGTCATATTAAAGCCTTCGCTTTGCTTATCAGGGTTGATGCCAAAGCTCATAAACTCCTCTTTACTCATACCAAGTGCTTCCCAGTAATCTTTAAACGCAGCAGTTATCATCTCAAAGTTATAGACATCCGTCGCGGCTTGAAGTGGTGTATGGGTTGTAAAAACAGATGTTTGCTTAACCTTTGCAACAGCATCATCAAGAGAGAGACCCCCGTCTTGCATAAAACTGCGTACACGTTCAAAAAGCGCAAAAGCAGGATGTCCTTCATTGAGGTGCAAGATGGAGTACTCAATGCCCAGCTCTTCAAGTACCCTGTATCCACCGATTCCAAGGACAATCTGCTGACGCAATCTTTGGTTGATGTCAGAAGTATAAAGGCGTGAAGATATTTGTCTATCCCACGGGTCATTTTTTTCTATGTCTGTATCGAGCAGATAGAGTGTGACACGACCGACATTTATTTTCCAAACACTTGCAAATATAGGAGGGTCAATAAAAGGAACTTTAATGGTGAAATGTTGCTCATCTTTGTCTAAAACTCGCTCAATCGGAGCAACATCTTTCTCTATAGGTTCCTGAGCACCGTTTTGCCAGCCATCAGTTCCTATGACTTGGCGGACATAACCTTGTGGATACATAAAACCAATGCCCACCATAGGAAGTCCCATATCACTTGACTCTTTTAAAATATCGCCTGCTAAAAATCCCAAACCACCCGAATAGATAGGTACAGAGTGATGAAGTCCATATTCGGCACAAAAGTATGCAATAGGCAACGGCTCATCAGCATAGACATTTTTGTCGTTCATATAGGTTGTAAAAGTTTTATAGACATATTCATACTCACGCATAAAAAGCTCATTTTTAGATGCTTCATTGAGCTCTTTTTGAGACATACTTTTGAGCATTGCTATGGGATTATGGCGTGTCTCTTTCCAAAGGTAAGGATTGAGTAGTTTGAAAAGATTGCGTCCGCGTGCGTTCCATGTCCACCAAAGATTAAGAGAGATCTCTTTTAGACCCTCTATCTCTTGTGGAAGTTTTGGAACTGCTATGTTGATTGATGGGTCTGCGTTTATCATCTTTTTGCCTTTGCTATTTCCAGCTATAGAGTGCTTCGCCCTCTAACATCATCTCAATCTCTAAGAGACGGTTATATTTTGCAAGTCGTTCACTTCTTGAAGCTGAACCAGTTTTAAGATGCCCTCCATCCATCGCTACTGCAAAATCTGCTAAAAAAGTATCTGCTGTTTCACCTGAACGGTGAGAAAGGAAATATCTCCAGCCATGATCTCTACACATTCTCACTGCATCAACAGTTTCAGTTACTGTTCCTATCTGGTTGAGTTTTATAAGTGAAGAGTTTGCTGTATGCTCTTTTATACCGCGTGAGATAAATTTCGTGTTTGTTACAAAAATATCATCACCAACTACTTCAATCTTATCTCCAAACTCTGCTGTAAATTTGGCAAATCCTTCCCAATCTTCTTCAGCTAAAGGGTCTTCCCATAAAATGATAGGATATTTCTCTATCCATACTTTTGCAATTGCTATTAAATCATCACTTGTTTTTTTACCAGCGCCTGACCATTTCATATCATAATGACCTTTTTTATCGGTGCTAAAAGATGTAGCAGCAGAATCTATTGCTATTGAAATATCTTTTCCTGGAATATATCCAGCTTCTTTGATAGCTTCAATAATAAGCTCCATAGCCTCTTCATTACTACCAAGATTTGGAGCATATCCACCCTCATCGCCTTTTGCAGTTGAGTAGCCTTTTTTTGCTAATATCTTTTCAAGTTTATGAAATGTTTCTGCCACATATCGAAGACCTTCACTAAAAGTAGGTGCTCCGTGAGGTACAGCCATAAACTCTTGAAAATCTACACTGTTGTTTGCGTGTTCGCCACCATTCAAAATATTCATACATGGAACAGGAATGCGTCTTGCATCAGCACCACCGAGGTATTGGTAAAGTTCAACTCCACTTGAAGCTGCGGCTGCTTTTGCGGCTGCCATTGAGACACCTAAAATCGCATTTGCACCTAAGTTTGACTTATTTTCAGTGCCATCAAGTTCTATCATTGCTCTGTCTATTTTTGCCTGCTCTTTTGCGTCCATTCCCACAACAAGGGCTGCGATTTTATCATTGACATTTGCCACTGCGTTTAAAACACCTTTGCCACCATAACGAGAAGCATCGCCATCTCTAACTTCTACTGCCTCATACTCGCCTGTACTTGCCCCTGAAGGTACAGAAGAAGAGACCTTTGTACCATCTTCAAGTTCCATTAAAACGCGTACTGTAGGGTTGCCGCGTGAGTCGAGTATCTCTAATGCTTTTATGCTTTTAATTGTTGAATTTGTCATTCTTTTATCCTCTTTTCATCATGCTTTTAAAAAATATCTGCTGTGCTAATTTTCCAAACGATTCTGTAAGTGTTGGATGTGGATGGATGGCTTTCATTACATCCATAGTACTCATCTCATTTGCAACTATAAGTGCAGCTTCACCGATGAGAGAAGAGGCATCTTCACTGACTATCTCTATGCCCAGAATCACTTTTGATTTTTTATCGATGATAAACTTCACATATCCCTCAGCCTCTTTGTCTATCTGAGAGCGTGCATCTTGTGCAAAATCATAAAGCTCAATATCTACATCAAGCTCACGCTTATTTACCTGCTCCTCATTAATGCCTGCAACACCGATTTGTGGGTTAGAGAAAAGTACCCAAGAGTTTTTGTCATAGTTGACCTCATGCTTGGATGGTGCGAACATATTATGCACGACTACTCCTGCTTCATAGCTTGCCGTATGTGCGAACTTTGGTGCAGGAACACAATCACCACAAGCGTAAATATGTTTTTGTGAAGATTGTAGCTCTTTGTTTACCACAACGCCACCTCTGTCATACTCCACTTTTGCATTTTCTAAACCAAGTGTTGCTACATCTGCACCGCGACCTGTTGCTAAAAGAACATGTCCAAATTCTAAACTGCGTTCTTGCTCATTTTGTGAAAATTTTACAATGAACTTCTCATTTTCATAATCAATTGTCTCAAGATTGACATTGCAATCAACAACAATGCCATTATCTTGCATTTTCTTTTGCACAATGCTAGCACTCTGCTCACTCATATGTTTCAGTATTCTTGAACCACGCTCTAAAATATGACACTTCACGCCAAGCTTATTAAACATCTGAACAAGCTCACAGCTAATCGCTCCAGCACCTACAAAAAGTATCTCTTTTGGTAACTCTTTTTCTAAAAATACATCTCTGTTTGTCCAAGCCTTGCTTACACCATTTCCTTTAAAAGGAGGAATATTTGTTTTTCCACCTGTTGCAATGAGTGCTTTGTCAAAGCTAAAAAGTTCTCCATTGATTCTCATGGTATGGGTATCTACAAACTCTGCAGTTCCTTGTTTGAAGTCAAGCAAAGGGAGTTGCTCAATTTGCATCAAAGCACCTTGTGAGCGTTTTTTTACTATTGTCTCTTTATCTTTAATGACTGCTTCCCAATGTATTTGAGGATGATTCTCTTCTACATGAAACTTCTTAGAATTGACAACTTTGGCATAATGATTGGCTGCACTCTCAAGCACTTTTGAGGGAATACACCCTTCAAAAAGGCACTCGCCACCAGGTGCATCGCGTTTATCGACAATTAGTGTTTTTACTCCAAATTTTGCAGCTGTTACGGCTGCAGGTGTTCCCGCAGGTCCCGCTCCGATGACTATTAGACCATAATGTGTTTTCATTTTTGTTTCCTTCTTTTCGTTTAGGATTGTGTGAACTCTTCTATTGCCTCTTCTACCGGTATCATATACATAAGTGCCGGACCTCCGTGCATAAGCACAGCCTGCATTGCAGCTTCAAGTATTTCCTCTTTTGTAGCTCCAGCCCCCAAAGCACCTTTTACATGCAGTGCGATACACCACTCACACTGTGCAGAAATAGCTAAAGCAACATTAATGAGTTCTGTATATTTATCACCTAACACAGTTGATTTCTCCGTTGCAAGCATAAACTTGTTAAAGGCATTAATCTGTGTTGGTGTATCTTTTTCTAGCTTTGCAATAAGCTCTTTTATCTCTTGAAGTTTTTGAGTATTTGTTTTCATAACGACTTCCTTACTTGAGTAGTTTCAGTGCTTCTTTTACAGTTGCATTTTCACAAGTGATGGCATAAATAGCGTTTGCCATTTTGACAGCCTCTTTGAACTCTCTTTGGTGGATGTTACGACCTGTTCCGTTTCCACGGCTGCCACCAATACTTTTTTGCTCATACAACTCTTGTAAAAATGCTTTTTCATCTATTTTAGCACCACCTTCACAAAGTACACCACTTCTTCCTGCTGCCATTGTGACCTCTTGGAGTAGTTTTGCATCAAATTTGCCTTTTTTAGTATAAGGCACTTTAAGTTTTATAAAATCTGCTCCCAACGCAGCACCAACACCTGCTGCACCTGCTATAAGGTGTGCATCATGTTCATCTTTTACAAATTTGCCTTTTGGATAAATCCAAAGGACACATATCATTCCGTTTTTATGTGCTTCATGAACTATTTTTGCTGCTTGAGAGAGCATTGCATGTTCATTTGCTCCACCGAGATAGAGCGTATATCCAACACCTTTGATGTCAAGTCCACTCTCTTTTTTAAAGTTTACAATTTCATCAACACTTAACCACGCTTCAGAGTAGGGGTCTATTGCATCATAAGGGACAAGATTTGTTTTTGAGTTGAGTTTTACAAGGTAGGGAATGTTTTTGTAGTCTCGTCCATATCTGCTAATAAGTCCAAATTGTGTTGCAAAAACACCTACTTTTGCTTTTGAAGCAATTTTAAACATATGCTCAGGGGAGTTGTCTTCTAGTGGAATATCTTTTCCATAGAAGTCATTGTTAAGGTGTTCGACCTTTTGGTCACCTGCAAAAAGCATCAAATGGTTTGTTCCATTTGTTGCTTCTTTGAGATTTTTTTTATAGAGTGCTACTTTTTTTGCTGGTACATCAGCTGGTACATTGAATTTCATTATTTCTCTCCATCTTTTTTATCTTCTTTATCATCTACATCTTCAACAAATGCACCACCTAAAAGAAGTGATACTCCATCAAAGAGTAGACTAATACCGACTAAAAGTCCAATCAAAAAGAGTGAACTTTTTGGCCAACCAATAACAAATAAAACACCAAGAACTAAAGAGGTAATGGCATTAAAAAGCCATACCAACCAGATTTTTTGAGGTTTAAGTGAAAATGCCAACCCAAAACCTGCAAAAGCATCAGTAAAAAAGTAAATGGCAAAAACAAGCCCGAGTGCCGCTGCACCTTGAAGAGGGTAGTAGAGCAGTACAAAAGAGGCAAAAACAAGAATGAAACTTTTAAGCCATCCTGCCCAATCCTCTTTGTTACTTTTATAGGTTAAAAGTCCTGCAGAGATACCTGCAAACATCATTAAGTATGCCACTAGCATGACAGTTGTAACACTCATAAATGCAGGAAATATAATCCCTATTGCACCAACGAGGACAAAGATACTTCCACTTATTTTGGCATGTTTTTTGAAGTTGTCTACCAAGTTTTTATTAAGATTCATCTCTAAATTAAGATTTTTATGCCATCTCCACATTGTTTATCTCCCTAAACTTTTTTCTAATTTACCAATATTTTCTATTGTTTTTAACACGGAATCTGGATTCAGACTCATAGAATCAATTCCTAGACGCACTAAATACTCTGCCATTTCAGGATAATCTGAAGGTGCTTGACCACAAATACCACTATGACGGTTGTTGCGTTTACACCCCTCAGTTGCAAGGCGAATCATCTCTTTGACACCCTCATCTCTCTCATCATAATCAAACGCAACCACTTCACTGTCACGGTCAACTCCAAGTGTAAGTTGTGTAAGGTCATTACTACCGATGCTAAATCCGTCAAAAATTTTACTAAAGGCATCTATCTGGATGACATTGTTTGGAATTTCACACATGACATAGATTTCTAAGCCATTCTCACCCTGTTTAAGCCCATATTTTGCCATTGTATCAATGACTTTTTGACCCTCTTGCACTCTACGACAAAATGGAATCATAAGTGTAACATTTGTAAAGCCCATCTCATCTCGTACACGCTTCATGGCCGCACATTCAAGTGCAAATCCCTCTTCATAGTTTGGATGTGCATAACGAGAAGCACCACGAAAACCAATCATAGGATTGTCCTCTTTTAACTCAAACGCAGTACCACCCAAAAGCGTTGCATATTCATTTGATTTAAAATCACTCATACGCACAACACATTTTTTCGGATAGACCGCAGAAGCGATGGTCGCCACTCCCTCAGAGAGGGTTTTCACAAAGAAGTCTTCCATAGAACGATAAGCACGAG
>NZ_JALUKE010000098.1 GCF_027056685.1 Sulfurimonas sp. | reverse complement strand
GTTTGCGTTGTATGGAAGTTCATCTATAAAAGGGAGTTTTTTACTCTCTCTGTCACTCTTGTCTACCCAGTAGTCATAAATATCAATTTGACATTCATACTCTTGAAGCTCTTTAATAATGTCAACAACTTTCGTATTTCTCATATCAGGACAATTTTCTTTAAATGTAACACCAAGAAGAAGAACTTTTGCACCTTTAAGCCGCTTATCTGCTTTTATCATGAACTTGATTGCTTTATTTGCTATAAGTTTACTCATTCCATTATTAATATGTCGTGCACCAAGAATTAAATTTGGTGTATAGCCCAATGATTGTGCTTTATGCGTAAGATAATACGGATCAACTCCTATACAATGCCCACCAACAAGTCCGGGAGCGAGTTTAATGAAATTCCACTTTGTTGCGGCTGCTTCAAGCACTGCGTTTGTGTTGATGTTCATTGTATCAAATATCATTGCAAGCTCATTCATAAGGGCGATGTTTACATCTCTTTGGGTGTTTTCAATGACCTTTGCAGCTTCTGCAACTTTAATTGTAGGTGCTAAATGTGTTCCGGCTGTGATTATTGACTTATATAAATCATCCACTACTTTTGCTATCTCTGGAGTTGAGCCTGAAGTGATTTTAAGGATCTTTGTAACAGTGTGTTCTTTATCACCCGGATTAATACGCTCAGGAGAATAACCACAGTAGAAATCTTCATTAAATTTCAGTCCGCTTCCCTCTTCTAAGATAGGCACACAAACCTCTTCGGTTACACCAGGGTACACAGTAGATTCATAAATGACAATGTCACCTTTTTTTAGAACTTTTGCTACAGTCTCAGTAGATTTTTCTATGGGAGTCAAGTCTGGTTCATTATTATTGTCAATAGGAGTTGGAACAGTAACGATGTAGACATTGCTATTTTTAATATCTTCCACATCCATAGTAAATTTCATTCCGTTTTTAAGAGACTCATTTACCTGCTCACTTGTAAGTTCGAGTGTTCTGTCAAAGCCACTGTTAAGTTCATCAATCCTTGGCTTGTTTATATCAAAGCCTACTACTTCGTATTTTTCGCTAAATGCGTGGGCTAGGGGTAAACCTACGTAGCCTAGACCTATAATTGTTATTTTTTTTGAGTATATTTTTTCCATTTTAGCTGCTTAATTTTGAAGTAGCTTAAAATCATAAAAGTTTTTTATTCGTTGGTATATATTTATCAATGTATCTTTTTTATAATATAGCTTATTTATAACTTCTGATGTCTCTTCTGGATCATCATCATAATTATGAGCTAATTCATTTCTATCATTTCTTAGTTCTCGCCATACATCAACATCTTCCAATAGTTCTAACTTTTCTAATCTATTTAAAATATCAATAAATGGCTTATTTTCAATTTTTTCCTCTAAATATAATAAAATAGTTTTAAATAATTTCTCTCCAATGGCATCCTGAAGCTTAGAAAATCTAAATAAGAACTGATCTATATGTTCAATTTCATCATCAGATAAATTCAAATACTTATTTTTATCTAATGGCATATTTAGCTTCATTTTAGCGGATGAGCTATTGATTCTCTCTATATGTTTATCACATTCATTAAAAATTTTAACAAGCTTTTGTTCATACACATTCATAACTTCACACCTTTTTTACTGTCATCAACACGAGAACCAAAAAGATATATTTCTCCATCTCCAAAAACCTCTTCAAAAATTTTCTTGATTGATGCAATCTCATATTGTGTTAATCTCATATTCTAAACCATATTTTACATATTAAGTATTACTTGATGTGTTGTCTTTTCCTATAAACTCCAAAAAAAATGCAAGAAATATAGAAAGCATCAAGCCAGTTATAAATGCAACAATTACTATTAACTTTTTCTTTGGTTTCACTGGTTTGTCATGTGTATAAATTTTATGTATAATATGTGTCATGACTAGATAAGGCGCTTTCATGGACATTTCAACTTCTTTTATCTGTGTATGAATTCTAGGTAAAGTAATAGAGGTCATTTTTTCTATTTCTGCTTCTTTAGCAGGAATGATTATCTCAAGAAGTTTTCTTCTTTGTGCTTCTAGATTTGGAATCGTTTCTTCGTTAATAGTAGATATTTTACTTTCCAAATCAATAATTTTTGCTTTCAGACGTGCTATATCATTTTCTAGGTTTGCCATTTGCATAGATGTCATAGTTGCTAAAGTAGGATCTTGTTTGGCTACACGCACAATCTCTTTGCGCATAGATTTAATTGCAGCTATTTTCTTTGAAATTTCTGCTTTACTCTGCTTTATTTTATCATTTAAAGCATTAATATTAACTATTTTAATCAGTTTTATCTTATTATCTATCTTTTTCAGTTCTGATGTTTTCAAAAAAGCAAAATCTTGTTTCAGTTGTGGCAAGACCGTATGTGTCTCATACTCAATATCTTGATGCAATTTCTCAAGTTTGTCTTCTTTTCTCTCTAAAATCATATCATAATAAACTTTGTCTTTACTCAAAATATCATCAAGAGGTTTTTGTATAGTTTTAGTAGCTCCACCATTACTACCTGCATATGCAGTTATAGTTAAAAAAGCTCCTGTTTTATTTTTTTTAGGAACATCTACACTTTTAATATAGCATGTACTGTTTTTATCTCTATACTTTCCAGCTATATCGTACTTAATGTCAAGATACTGTTTTAAATCTTCAACATTATCTATATACTGTGATACCAATAAACCTGAATTATTTTTTTTAAGTTCTTTTCCAATTTCTACTGTAGCCTTTGCCTCATAAACAGGTCTTACCAAAAGCACATAAGCCAATGCTGCAAGTGTAACAACTCCTGTAGTCAACCAAATGAGTCTCTTTCTCTTTCTTAAAACCGCCCATAACTCTCGTAAATCTATTGTATCTTCTTCATAACACTGTTCTTGCATATTTCGCATTTTTTTCCTTTATTTATAATTTCATATTTTAGTATGCACCCTCACGAAAGAGTACTACTTTTACTGTTTTAAAGAGTATGACTATGTCTAGCCATAAAGACCAATTCATTACATACCATTTGTCTGTTTTTACTCTGTAATCATAGTCGGTATCACTTCTTCCACTTACTTGCCAAAGCCCTGTAATACCAGGCTTAACCATAAAGTAGTATTTTGCATCTTCTTTGTAATATTGATCGATTTCTTGTTGAATAACAGGACGAGGACCAACAAAGTTCATCTCCCCTTTTAAGACATTGAAAATTTGAGGAAGCTCATCGAGTGATGTCTTTCGTAAAAGAGCACCTATTTTTGTAACACGAGGATCTTCTTTTAGTTTAAAGTTTTTCTCCCACTCTGCTTTTACTTCTGCATCTTCTGCCAAAAGTTTTTCAAGACGCTCTGCTGCATCACTATACATACTTCTAAATTTAAGTGTTGGAATAACTTTTCCATCCTTTCCAATACGATTGTGTGCAAAAAAGACAGGTCCAGGAGACTCTTTTTTTATTAAAAAAGCCAAAATACCTATTATAGGCAGTAATATTGGTAAAAGGAAAATTGCTAATATATAGTTAAAACACACCTGCACAAACATTCGACTTTTTGAAGCAAGACGATTTGTAAAGTAGACTAAATTAGTTCTTGTATTTTGCAATTTATCAATATGTGAATTTGTAAGGTCAAACTCATCAAAAGTTGGAATAAAAAGCACTTCGTGTTTAGCAGACAATGCTTCACTAATAATTAAGTCTCTCTCATTTAAACTCATATCTTTAGCATTGACAAAGACAACTTCAGCATCTCTTTCTTTTGCATCTTTATATCCGAGGTAAGGATTAGTAAAGACCTCTTGACGAACCAGAATATCACACCCATACACACGAGCTCTTTTTTTCCATAAACCAATTTTAAAAAGCCATTTTTTTCCAATATTTTTAAACAATGGAATAAAGAACATCATAAAAATTATGGAAAAAGCAAGAACCAAGCGAGAAAACAATTCAACATTTTTACTCATTGCTAAAATTGCAAAAATTAGCACAAGAGAGATAAT
>NZ_JALUKE010000097.1 GCF_027056685.1 Sulfurimonas sp. | reverse complement strand
TTTGAATAACAATTTTATGCACCCTGTAAACACCATCAAGTAAAACATAATCTGAAAAGAATATCTTTTTTAACAACCTGCCCTGCTTGTCAAAATACTCACCAAAACGAGCTAAATTCTCCTTTGTGTCAATATAAATTATTTGCTTTGAATACCCACTGTGTTTGTCTTTTGGTAAACGCAGCACTTTAAAATATTGCACACCGTCTTTTGTAACTACTGTTGCATCTTGCGGGTAAGTGTAGTTTTTATAATTTTGCGAAGATATATCTTCATAAGAGAATTCACTTGCCATAAAAGAGCCCGACTTATTGCGTGAGCTGATGCGTTTTACTCGTTTGAGTGCCGGAAGGTAGAGCCACTGTTTATCATCTCCGCCAATCACTTCATAACTCAAAAGCTTTGTATCTTTTAAATCGTTAGGATAGAGAAATATAAGTAAAGATCTGTCCCCATCCTCTCCCTCAAGCTTTTTCATTGCAAGTTTGCGTATGTTTTCATCTCCCTCGGCATTTTTTAAAACCATCGTAGTTTGTGAAATACTGCTTTGATAGCCTGATATCTTTTCATACGCTCGTTTTGCAACTTCTTCGCCACTTTGAGCCAATAGTGCAACAGACAAACATAAAAATGCAATACTTTTTTTCATAATTTTCCCCTTAAAAGTTTAAAGTGAACAATGTTAACATAAGAAAACTTAAATGTAAACACTGTTCACTTTAAAAGTTATGATAGAATTGCATTATGATTAAACACGACTACCATCATGGAAACCTTAAAGAAGAGTTCATTACCATCGCTATGGATTTTATAGCAAAAGAAGATGTAGAAAAGCTCACGCTCAAAGTGCTTTCAGATGCTACAGGAACTTCTCGCTCTGCCATCTATAAACATTTTAAAAATAAAGATGCGCTTATTGAGACCATTATAGAGAGAGGATTTGATAAGTTCGATGTAGAAACTACACCCAACTTAAAAGATAATAGCAAAGCATTGGTTGACAAGTTTTATTTGACAGGGAAGCTCTATGTTGAATTTGCAAGAAAAAATCCAAATCTTTACAGACTTTTATTTGGAAAAAAATACGCCCACATACGAGAAGAGATACTTAGCATAAAAGATGAGGATTGCAGCGGTTTTGCAGCGCTACAAAAGACAGTAGAAGATGGACAGAAACAAGGTGTTTTAAAAAAAGAAGAGAGCTATAAGCAAGCCATAGTTATCTGGGCGACAATGCACGGCATATCTTCACTCATCATTGATGGTTTTATGGATGTGGAAAATGTGTATGAAGATATGTACGATACCCTATTTGAAACACTTTTGACCGGACTGATGGCAAATAAAGTAAAAATCATTTCAACTGTTCCGGTACTTAAAAAACTTCTGCAACCGAAAAACTAAAGTAGTTATTTATTGACTTCTCTTTGTAGCTTATCTTCAACTGATTTTATCTTATTTTTCAATCTATCTTCAGAGTTATAGCGTATGTCAAACTTGAGCGATGAATAAACCCTTTCGCAATCTTTTACCTGCTCATACGCAAGAGCGATGACATCGAGTGCCTCTTGCATTGTATCAGTTTCAACAACTGTTCCCATTGGTGTAAGCTGATACTTCACCCCGCTCTTATCTATGGCATCAATTATTTTTGCTACCTGTTTTGAAACAGATGAACCCTCTCTACAGTTATCACTCGTTGGAAACATTGCAAACTCCAAAAGTACACTCATTACTATCCTTCTCTTTTTAATTGTATTGTATCACGCCTAAGTTTAACTTTACTTAGATATAATGGCGAAAAAATTATTTAAAGGTATAAAATGGGATTAGCAATAGGCTTAGTAGGACTTCCAAATGTAGGTAAATCAACAACTTTTAATGCGCTGACAAAGGCACAAAATGCAGAGGCGGCCAACTACCCATTTTGTACGATTGAACCAAATAAGGCAGTAGTTCCGGTTCCGGACAAACGACTTCATGAACTTGCAAAAATTGTAAATCCAGAGAGATTACAATACTCTACTTTAGATTTTGTAGATATTGCAGGTCTGGTAAAAGGAGCTTCTCAAGGTGAAGGCCTTGGAAATAAATTTCTCTCAAATATTCGTGAAACAGAAGTTATTTTACAGATTGTAAGATGTTTTGAAGATGAAAACATTGTACATAATGAAGGAAGTATAGACCCACTTCGTGATGTTGAAATCATCGAGGGTGAGCTTATTTTAGCAGATATTGAAGTGCTTGCAAATAGAATTGAGAGACTTAAAAAACAAGCAAAAGCAGATAAAAGTGCAAAATCAACTTTAGAACTTGCAGAAGAACTTCTGGAATTTTTAGGTGATGGCAATCTTGCTCGTAACTTTGATAAAACAGATACAGATGAGTATAGACAGCTGGTAAATGAAGTAAGATTTTTAACTGATAAAGAGATTATGTACGGTGCAAATACAGATGAAGATGGTCTTTTAGAAGATAACGAATATGTAAAAGCTTTAAAAGAACACGCCCAAAAGAACAACTGCGAACTTATTAAACTCTGTGCAAAAGTTGAAGAAGAACTTATTGGTCTTGAAGAAGATGAAGCAAAAGAATTTTTAGATGAACTAGGTGTTGAGGAGTCAGGACTTGAACAAATCATCCATAAAGGTTTTGAAAAACTTGGTCTTATGAGCTACTTTACAGCAGGTGTAAAAGAGGTTCGTTCTTGGACAATCAGAAAAGGTTCAACAGCTCCAAAAGCAGCAGCAGTAATTCATAATGACTTTGAAAAAGGTTTTATCCGTGCAGAAGTAATTGCGTATGAAGATTTTATAGAATGTGGTGGAGAAGCAAAAGCAAAAGAGGCAGGAAAAATGCGTCTTGAAGGAAAAGAGTACATTGTTCAAGATGGTGATGTAATGCACTTTAGATTTAACGTCTAAAGTATTAAAACGCTAAAGTAAATTTACTTTAGCGTAGCTACAGTTTCTCCAAACTTAACTTTATCTCCTGCTTTTACAACTATATCTTCAAACATCCCTTTTTCAGAAATAATAACAATAGTTGAACCCATCTCAAAACATCCAAAATCATCACCTTTATCGAGATACAAATCTTTAAATTCATAAACTTGTTCTCCAACAACATCTGCATCAGTCTGAATACGCGGTTCAAAACTCACTTTCATAACACCAACATTTAAAGCACTCACAAGAACCATATAGAATGTTTTACCTTCCATGGTTTCACATTGAAGTACAACCCTCTCATTTTCTATAAAAAGATTGAGACGCTTTTTAAGTGATGGAACATTAACAGGATAAAATTTTCCTGGAATATGTACGGCTTTCAACACTTTCATATTTGTTGGAATATGGTAACGATGATAATCTTTTGGAGAGAGATAAAAGTTTATAAAATCTCCATCATGAATACTTTTTTTCTCTTCATCACTGAAATTTTGACCTAAAAACTCATCTGTTTTATAACGCATTCCTTTTATTTGCAAAGCATAGTCACTTATTAAAGTTCCACACTCAGATATAAGCGAATCGCAAGGAGAGATGAAGTCCGCTGCGTTTAAAGAGTAATGTCTTGGCTCTTTAAGGTGTCTTGTAAAAAGAGCATTTAAGCTTTTATAAGTCTCTGGCGAATGAAATTCACTCATATCAAGTCCCATAAGTCCTACATAGCTTCTGTTTACTATATTTTGAAACCAATGTGGAAACTCTTTTGAAGCAAATTTTCCAAATGTTTGTGATATTGCTGATGTTATATGTCGTCTTTTCAAAATGCAACCTTGAGTATAAATAATAATCGTAATTTTAGCCCATTTTACTTAAACTTTCAATTTTATGTATTTATAAAAATTTTATTATTTTTTCGATATAATAAAAAACAAATAAAAACTATAAGTTGTACAAATGTTTCAAAATAAAATTTCAAAGTTAGTTGCACTTTATGTTTTAAGTATAACTACAGGTATATATGCAAGCAACTTATCTTTATCTCCACAACAAATTACAAAAAGGCTACATCTAATTCCTGCATCAAAAGCAATAATACAGTGGGAAAGAGTTTTTAAATCTGAACAAAAACTTAAAAAATATAGAATTAACACATTAAATACAGAACAAAAGATTCAACTCAAAAAGTACCTCCTTAATCATGCCATAGATTCGGACCAACCAACAGTAGCAGGAGTTTAAAATTGAAAAAAACTTTATTAACCCTTTGTGTAATGACACTTTCTTTATCAGCAAACACAAAAAATGACAATACAGCTCTTTTAAAATCTTTAATGAAAGAGGTAAAAACACTCAAACAAGAGGTATTAGTCCTTAAAAAATCTAAAGTACAATATACTAAAAGTATTGATGATATATATGATAACATAGACAGGGTTGAAGCAGAAGGTCTTCAAAACAAAATTAATTTTGGACTTGACTTTAAAACCAACCTTGATAACTTTACAAAAACTTATGCAGATGGACATAAAGTTTTTAACAATAATATTTGGAGCAATAAACTAATGCTCAATATGAAAGCTAACATAACTGATAACATG
Organism: Sulfurimonas sp.; assembly: GCF_027056685.1. Lineage (GTDB taxonomy): Bacteria > Campylobacterota > Campylobacteria > Campylobacterales > Sulfurimonadaceae > Sulfurimonas. The sequence continues at coordinate 7,543 of NZ_JALUKE010000097.1, read as the reverse complement.
AACTTTTATGGAAGACTTTCAATGTATAAATACTGGGGAAGTAGCTATATCCATCCTTACACTTATTATGACAACATGCAAGGACGTGTCCCATCTGACAGTAGTCTTTATGTAGAAAGAGCTTATATTAACTGGTTTTTCTTTAAAGATTCTCTGTTACCTATGGCTTTGACAATTGGACGACAACCTAGCTCAGATGGACCAAGTACTCAATTCAAAGACAATACAAAACGAAAAGGAACATACTCAGCACTATTATATGATGGAGCTGCTGATGGTATTGTATTCACTGCTAATATTTCTAAACTCATCAAGCTTCCTAAAAGTTATTTGCGTTTTGGGTATGCAAAAGGTTTTGGGTACAGTGAAACTACTCCTAATGTGACTAATGCTTTTATAGGTGCATCTAATAATAATATAAAAGATACAAATATAGCAGGTCTTTTTTTCGATACATCCCTGCCAAACATACAAAACTCCCTTATTCAAATAAGCTATTCAAAAATGATGGATATTGTCGCAAATCCACTCGACAAAAATAGTTCTCAAAATAAAAACATAGGGAATGTTGATCTCTATGGAGCGATGCTAGAACTCTCAAATATAAACAATACTCATCTAGATCTTTTTGCACACTATGGGCACTCTCATACAACACCCAACAGTAATAGCTATTTGAATTATGGAGGTTTACTTACTCATGCTGGCAATACCAAGTCAAAAGATGGTGATTCTTTTTGGATTGGTTCACGTTATGGATTTGGAGAAAGACAAAAGTACAAAATTGGTCTTGAATATAACAAAGGAAGCAAAAACTGGATAAATCTCACACAAGGCTCTTTTGATACCTACAACAAGCTTGCAACACGAGGAGATGCTTATGAAGCATATTTGATGTATGTAATCAACAGATACTCAAATATTCGCCTTGGTTACGTAAATATCGACTACAGATATACACGTAGTGGTTGGTTTGTAGGTGAAAGTAAAAAAATCAATAACTCTCTAACAAATGCCCAAAATGTTGTAAAAAGAGTGAATTCTATTTATTTAAAAATGAGCGTACACTTTTAGCAGATGAAACGAATATTAAATAGCCTAAAGCTTGCAGTAAAAATAAACATTACGACGATTTTCTCTATTATTTCCATTATCATTTTAGCTTTTGGTGTCTATATTGCCAGTGTAAAAGTAACTGCTACAATAACTGAAAATACTAAAACTATCACTTTTATGCATCAATTAACATATAGAGTACAGAAACATTTGGATGATATGAATTACATAACAATTCAAAATGCAATCAAAGAGAACAAGAGCTATACAAAACAGAATGATCTACTCAAAAAACAACTCTCTAATGATTTAAATCAATTAAAAAACAGTAAAAATCTCCGCTCAGATAAACTAGCACAAAAAATTATTTATAATATTACTCAAAGGGTTATAGGTTACAGACTTATTGCAGATGAATTACGCAACGATATTCAAAGCAGCAGTGAAGATGGATTATACTCAATCTTAGCGCTCTCCTCTGCAAGTAAAAAAATATCTGCAGAGTTAGAACTACTAGATAAAAAAATCTTAAAAATTTCACAAAATAAAATCCAAGCACTTCATCAAAAGCTGTTTCATATAAGAATAGCAATGCTTCTTTTTCTCCTTTCAATCGCTGCTCTTTTACTATATATAAACAAATCAATTGTCGATTCTATTTTACAAAGGATGGAACAGCTTAAAGAGGAGGTACTCTCCTTTTTTGATTTACTCTCTCAAAAAAGAGACACCGTACGTCATATTACTATAGATGGAAATGATGAAATAGCTGAAATTTTAAAAATTATCGACAACAATATGTATGTAGGGGAAAAAATTATTGCTCAAGAGAGAGATCAGGCTAAAGAGATTAAACAAAAAGTGAAAGAGGGATTAAAAGAGATTACTCAACTCAATAATGAAGTTGAAGCAACACAACGAGAGATAGTTTTTATGATGGGAGCAATTGCAGAAGAGCGTTCAAAAGAGACCGGACAACATGTTCAAAGAGTTGCCGAATACTCCCTTATTTTAGCCCGACTATACGGACTTTCTTTAGAGGAATCTATTTTAATAAAAAATGCCTCGCCAATGCATGATATAGGCAAAATAGGAATTCCTGATGCTATTTTAAACAAACCAGGAAAGTTTACAAATGAAGAATTTGAGATTATGAAAAATCATACTAAAATTGGCTACAAAATGTTGAAACATTCTACAAAATCTATCTTAAAAGCTGCTGCAATTCTAGCTTATCAACATCATGAAAGATGGGATGGCAAAGGCTATCCTCAAGGACTTAAAGGAGAAGATATACATATCTATGGTCGTATTACTGCTATTGCTGATGTTTTTGATGCTTTAGGAAGTGAAAGAATTTATAAAAAAGCATGGCCATTAACAAAAATACTTCAACTCTTCCAAGAAGAACGTGGAAAACAATTTGACCCACTTCTTGTAGATTTATTTCTGGATAATCTAGAGCATTTTTTAGCTGCTAAAGAAAATATTGAATCAAACAATAATGAATCATCTTTATCTAAATATATAGAAAACTTTGAGAAAGTTCCAAATATATTAGAAACTTAAAAGTATTAATTTATCTTTTTCTTTGCTATCTCTTCAAGTAAAACAGTCGCATATGAACCTTTTGGAAGTGTAAAATTCAGTTCATACTGTGCCTCAACTTGATTAAAACGCCCCTCTATATCTGTCGGGTAAATCCACGCATAGCGTCTTGCTCCATCTGCATTTATCTCATCATCATACTCTTTTTCTATCACCCATGCCACTCCATTTGCATGCGTTGCTTTTTTACCACACAAAAGCCCTGTTACACTAATATTACGCTCATCAAAGCGTTTTATATCCTCTTCTGCACCACCAAATTCAAACAATCTTCCATGAGGATAATGTTCCATAATGTCGCCATCAATAAGCTTGAAAGAGTGTTTTTGCTTTTTCATTTTTTGAAGTTCATTATTTGGTAAGTTTAACAGCGTTTCAAGTTCACCCACTTCAAAACTAGCTACAAGAGAATTTATCTCTAATCTTCGAGAGAGCCAGAGATTAAAAAGATGCGATTGGTAAGCATTTATAAGAAGTTTTTTTACCCGTGGATTTCGCTCACGAGCCTCGCCTTTAGCAAGTTTTTCACCAAGTATATGATTGTCTCCATCATTACCAAAACGCTGATAACCAAAAAAGTTTGGCATCCCCTGCTTATCAATATTTTTAAGTGCTTCATCTATTTTTATTGCACTTGTAGGGTTTACCTTTTTAAGTTTAATATAAAAACGGTTTCCTTTGAGATGCCCTACTCTTATTTTATTGTTATGGTATGTTTTTGAGATAATTTTTATGACTTCATGATTAAACCCTTCCAATGCCTCTTCATACTTTTTATGCAGAGATATATACTGCTTTGTCATAGCGTGTTTATCTTTTAAACCAGCGTAACCTATTTCTCTGTTTTTTATACCCAAATATCTTGCAATCTGTCCTATCATCTCATTTGTAGAGAGATTCTTTTTTCTCACAAAAAGAATAAGATGTTCGCCCTCCCCTGAAAATTCATACAGAGGTATCTCTTCTACTACAAAATCTCGTGGTGTCTGTCTAAAATGAAAATCAATGCTTGCATGTCCAAGCGAATAAAATCTGTCCATTATATTTTTTCCTAATTTTAAAAATGATGTGCTTTACATCTGTTTACATACTTTTTACGCGCTGCGTTTGCAAAAATAGTAAGTTTTGTTCTACTTTGAGCAGCTCGTCTAATAACTGCCTTTTTATCTCGTCTGTCAAACGCAACAAGCATCTCATACTCTTCCCCACTACAGCCTACACTTTTGGGGATATTTATCGTAAAATTAATTCCTATTTTATTGAGTGATGTAATTTTATCTAAATCACTATATAAACCATCTGAGATGTCCATACCAGCCTTGAGATGGCGTATTGTATTTGCTATAAATTGCTCTCGTAAATTTATGTCTATAAATTTCGACTTTTTATGAATTTTACCACCATTGAGCAATTTTTTTAACTCTTTGGCGGAATTTCCAAGCTCTCCTGTGTAGGCAAGTAGATAATTTTCTCGTACTTTCAAGCGTAAAAGCACCTTTTTTACACTTGAAATAATCGTTACACTTATATCTAGTTTCGTATTACTGATTGTATCTCCACCAATAATATCAATATTATATTTTTTTGCAACGAATAGAAATCCGGCAGCTAAATCACTCATCTCTTTTTTGCTCATATTTTTTGGCATGGCAACACTTAAGAGTGCATATTTCGGTGTTGCATTCATGGCAATAGCATCTGAAATATTTACAAGCATCGCTTTTTTTGCAATTTCAAAACAACTCATCCAAGTGCGTTTAAAGTGCACATTTTCAAAAAAGGCATCTTTAGAATAGACCATATTGTCTATACATGCACCATCATCACCAATGTGTCTACTGTTAAATTGTGATATAAAATAATTTTCTAAATTCAAATAAACTTCTTTTTGTTAAGCAGATATTAATTACTGTCGATATAGAATAACAAGTTATTATAACATTATTAGGAAAATCATATATGAAGCACTCTATTAAGAATATTTTTAAAAATTTAAGCACTTATCTATTTTTTGTTTTTTTTGTTGCATTTTTAGCTCTTATGCTTGTGTTGGAGCAGAAACTCTCTTTTGATAAAATGGACACGCTTAACAATGATAAAACAATTATAAAAAAACTTGTAGAGTCCCATGAAAAAGATATGGAATTAGCACTTATACAATTTAATGCGCAAAGCACAAAGTTACTACAAAATGTTGATAAGTTAAGAACGCTTTATAAATATAATATGTTTGAAAAACTAATTCTTCAAAATAGTACAGAATATATGCAAGACTTAAATAAACTTGATATTTTAATCCAAAAATTTAACACTGTTACGCATAAATACTATATACAAGAAGATAATAGTAAAATAAAAGATGCTACAAGAGAAGAACACCTTCGTGCATTTAAAGCGTTAAACGAGCAGTTAAACAATATGCTCTTTAAAGCAATGAAATACAATCAAGAAAAATTTGAACTTATAAAATATTTAGTTGCTGCTGCATTTTTTCTTATTTTTATTGCTACATTCTGGTATAGAAAAGCACTCAACTCCATCTATGAAGATATTAATTACCTTTTTCAATTAGATAAAACAAAAGCTGATTATAATATTTATTCAATAGAAGCAGATGCAATAGCACTGAGAATGAATAGAAAAAATCAAATGCAAGATAATCCTCATCTGATTGATCCCGTAACAGGTATCAATAACTACAAGGGTCTTCTACACTCTTATTCTCACAAAAAATCGCTAAAAGACAGTAACTTCACTTCAGTAAGCATTTTAGAAATAGACAACTTCTCTAAATCTAAGCGTGTATTTACTCAAGAAATAGCACAAGCGATGCTAAAAAAAGTTGCTTATACAATCTCATTACATGAGCAACCTATTGATGTTATTGCAAGAACTGACTATAATCAATTTACACTGGTGCTCTCTCGAACGACAAAAGAGCAAGCATTTAAAGAGGTTGATTTAATTCGAGAAAGTATTTCAGAGTTAAAATTCAACATTCCTGATTATGGACCTACACAAATAACTGTTACAGGAGCTTTTGTAATCAAACCAAACAACAGTTCCATAGAAGAAGCACTCAAACAAGCAACTGAAATACTTGAATATGCAAAAAGCATGGGTAAAAACAAAATTTTACAGATAAGAGATTTAGCACAAAGAGATATATAAGTTTTTTATATATGTCTCAATTTGTAACACCCGCGAACTTCCATTAAATATCCCTAACATTTAATCTTATATAAGACTATTCACGATATAATCAAAATTATTTTAGTTCTATAATTGAAGGAAAGTTAATGAGTATTCCTATTTATACTTACGATGCAATCGTTGTTGGTGCAGGTCTTGCGGGGTGTGCAGCAGCTAGAGAGTTGCAAACTGCAGGAAAAAAAGTTGCTGTAATTACAAAATTACATCCACTTAGAAGTCATTCAGGTGCTGCGCAAGGTGGTATTAATGCCGCGTTTAGTGATGAAGACAGTGTTGAGCTTCATGAATTTGATACAGTAAAAGGGTCTGACTACTTAGCAGATCAAGATGCTGTTGAATTTATGTGTAAAAATGCTCCAGAGACAATTCGTTGGGCCGAGAGAATGGGAGCTGCGTTTAGCAGAAAACCTGACGGTACTATCGCACAGCGTCCATTTGGTGGGCAGTCATCTCCTCGTGCATGTTATGCAAAAGACAGAACAGGGCTAACACTTCTTCAAACAGTTTACGAACAAGCATTTCGTGCAGGCGTAAAGTTTTGGGATGAGTGGTATGCTGCTGATATTATCTACAAAGATGGAAAAGTTTCAGGTGTAGTCGCATTTAATATTCGTGATATGCAAATGGCTATTTTCAATGCTAAGAGTGTCATGTTTGCGACTGGTGGTTATGCTCGTGCATATAAAATCAACTCAAATGCTCATGCAAATACAGGTGATGGTTTAAGTATAGTAGCGCGTCATGGTCTTCCTTTAGAAGATATGGAGTTTGTACAGTTTCATCCATCAGGTCTCTCTGGAAATGGTGTTTTAATTTCTGAAGCTGCTCGTGGTGAGGGTGGACGACTTTTTAACTCTAAAGGTGAGCGTTTTATGGAAAAATATGCACCAAACGCACTTGAACTAGCTTCTCGTGATGTTGTTGCGCGTGCTATTTTAAATGAAATCAGAGAAGGTCGTGGTGTAGGTCCAAGAAAAGATGCTGTTTTCTTAGATGTAACACATCTTGGAAAAGATTTAATTATGTCAAGACTCCCTGAACTTCGTGAACTTGCTATCACTTTCTTAGGTCTGGATATGATTGAAGAACCTATCTTAATCTCTGCTACAGCTCACTACTCTATGGGTGGTATTCCAGTTGACATTGATGGTCATGCCCGTAAAAACAACAGTGAATTTATAGAAGGTTTTTATGCTGCTGGTGAATGTTCATGTGTATCAGTGCATGGTGCAAACCGTTTAGGTGCGAACTCTGTACTTGAAGCAATTCTCTTTGGTCGTTTTGTTGGTAAGACAATGGTAAAAGATATTGATGGTATTGAGTTACGCCCAGCAAATGAAGAAGATGCACAAACTGCACTTAGTGAAATTGACTTTTTACTTAATAACAATGGAGATGAAAGCATTCCAGCTCTTCGTGAAGAGTTACAACAATGTATGACTGCAAACGCAGGTGCATTTAGAACAAAAGAGACACTACAAATTGCTATTGACACCATAAAAGAACTTCGAGTAAGATTTAAAAATGTTCGAGTAAAAGATAAATCAAAAGTATTTAATACAGAGTTACAAGAGGCTATTGAATTTGGTCATATGCTTGACTATTCACTCTTTATTGTTGATAGTGCTATTGCTAGAAATGAGAGCCGTGGTGCTCACTATAGAGA
>NZ_JALUKE010000096.1 GCF_027056685.1 Sulfurimonas sp. | reverse complement strand
ATTAGTGATGCAGCAGATATGGATGCTAGTTTCTCCTTTGATGAATTTTTAGAGACAAGTGCAGTGCAGAGTGCTGCGTTTGTTATGAATATGGTAGATAAGTTAGCACAAAAGTAATGGCAGTAAAACTTTCTAAAAAAATTATGTCTAAACTTGGTAAGACAAATGCCGAGTTCGAGCTTATCCAAGAGGGCGATAAAATTCTTGTTGGTTTGAGTGGTGGTAAAGATTCACTTACTATGATTCATGCCATGAAAGAGCAGCAGAGACGCGCTCCCTTTAAGTTTGAATTTCTAGCTGTAACCATTAGCTATGGTATGGGTGAAAATTTTGAGAAACTCTCTGCTCATTGTAAAGAACATGATATTCCACATATAGTACATGAAACGAAGACCTATGAATTAGCTAAAGATAAAATCCGTAAAAACTCGTCATACTGTAGTTTCTTTTCTCGTATGCGAAGAGGGTATCTCTACTCTGTAGCAAAAGAGCATGGTTGCAATAAAGTAGCCTTGGGACACCATATGGATGATGCAGCTGAGAGCTTTTTTATGAATTTTATTTACAATGGACAGATGCGAAGTTTAGCTCCAAAATATAGGGCAGAGAATGGGCTTATAGTAATTCGTCCGCTTATTCAAATGAGAGAGCGACAACTCACTGCGTTTGTTCAAGACAATGGTATTGAAGCTATAGGTGATGAAGCATGTCCAGCTATGCGTTTTGATGTAAAAATGCCACACGCTAGAGCAGACACAAAAGTGATGCTTGCTAAAATGGAGCAGGAGTTTCCACAACTTTTTACTTCGCTAAACGCAGCATTTAAAAATATTTCGCTAGAGAGCTTTTTTGATAAAGAGAAGTTTAAATTGACTGCACAGTAGTTGCACAATAAAATAGTATACTTAGTGCATAAATAAAATCTAAGCAATAAAAAAGGAATCGACATGGCTAAAATACTCTTATTTTTATTCCTAATTAGTATAGTTTCTCAAGCGCAAGAGTGGGTGAAAAAAGATGCTAGTGTCGTAAATACGAAAAAACATTTGCAGTGGGAAGATAGAACTGAAGTAGGTGAAAAACTTTATATTTGGAAAATGGCAAAGGCTCACTGTTCTAGTATGGTGTTTGCAGGGTTTTCTGATTGGAGATTACCATCACATAGTGAGTTACAAAGCTTGTCAAAAACTGGTAAAGATAATGTCGTGTTTTCTCATTTGGGAGATACGCTTTACTGGAGTAATGAAGTTGATACAAAAGATGATTTGAATGCTTATGTTGTTTATTCCCCTAATGGCTTCTTATCAACAAGCGATAAGTGCGATAAAAATTATGCTATTTGTGTCCGAAATACAAAATAGATAGAGTTGCTAGAGTTTATTTTAGAAGTAAAATAAGAGACACTCTATCGTTTACATGTAATTTTGAGAAAATAGAACTAATGTGTGCTTTAACCGTCCGTTGCGTGATGTCGAGCTCACTAGCTATCGCATCATTTGTAAGTCCCTCTAAGATTGCATATATAACCTCTTTCTCTTTCTCTGTAAGACGATGCTCTATAAGAGCTTCTGCCTCATCAGAGATGTTGCTGCGTTTAGCCTCTTTTGCAAGAGCCAATGTTAGTTCAGGATATGTCCATATTTTGCCACCTTTGACTGTTTCAATCATCTGCTGGTAGTGAATCTTTAACATTCTGGCATTCCCGTATGCTTTAATACCTTTTAAAATAAGTGACTTCCCTGTAATGATTTCAGGAACTTTTTCTAAAACAATAAATTTATCAGGAAGTGTATTTGATGCAAGCATTTTATTTATGCTGTGTGAAACTGAATCATAATCACTTACAATAATATACTCTTGAAGTGTAGACAATACTTGAAGCAACGCATCACAATCTGTAACTTCAAGTAGATCTTTAACATTGTGGCGGGATTTCCACTCATTTATAGTGTCTACATCTGTGCTAAAAAATATTGTCTTCATCTTATCTCTCTGAAAATACATACTGTTTTGATTTGAGAATAGGTTTTAGAATATACTGCATAACTGTCTTCTTCCCTGTGACAATATCTGCACTAGCAGTCATTCCTGGAATAATCTTAAGTGGATGTTTTTTTGTACCAAGATAGTTTTTCTGTGTTTCAATATGAATAAGGTAGTAAGTATGGTCTTTTTTATCTGTAATAGTATCTGGGGAAATGTCCACTACTTTTCCTTGCAATCCGCCGTGAATAGAAAAATCATATGCAGAAATTTTTACCATCGCTTTTGCTCCAGGATGAATAAATGCAATATCTCGTGGCTTGATTTTAATTTGAACATAAAGTTTTTCATTTGTTGGAACAATTTCAAAAAGATTTTGTCCTGGTTTTATAACACCGCCAACTGTATTTATGAAAAGTTTTTGCACTATTCCATCTACCGGAGATGTAACCATAGTCCTGTTTACCTGGTCTGTAAATTCAACCTGTTGCGTTTTTATACGCTCTAGTTCAGCAGATACCTTATTTAACTCTTCTTTATCTTTATTAATAAATTCCTGTTTAGCGTTAATTCGTTTATCTCTATACTCTTGTATGGCAGATCTTAACCTTGGTAAAGAGAGTTCTGCTGCTTCAATTTTATTTTCAATCCCATTTGCTTCGCGTTTGAGTTTTAAAAATTCGACTTTAGACTTCACACCCTCTTTTACCATTGGTGCCATCATTGATATCTCTTCAGTGACAAACTCTAGCGACTTTTTAAGAGATTTTATTTTTGCTTCTGCCTCTTTTAGCTCTTGTTTTCTCTGCTCAATCTGACTAACAATAGTAGCATCTTTGGCAAGCATTTCTATTTTGTCCGATGTGTAGAGCTTTTGTGCTAACTCTACTTGTTGTTGAAGATCTTTATTTTTTAAATGTTTTTGAGGAAATGGAAGTTGATTTGCTTGGGCATATAAACGCAGTCTTTTTGCATAAAGTTCATTGTATTTCATTTTATTGGTTTCGCTGCTTGAGAGAGATTTTGCATTACTTATTTTAAGTAAAACCTCTCCTTTTTTGACACTTTGACCCTCTCTTACCAAAATAGATTCAACTATTCCACCTTCAAGATTTTGCACGACTTGATTTTGACCAAAAGGAATGACTTTGCCATTTCCTCTTGTTACTTCATCAATAGATGCAAAAGATGCCCAAAGAATAAAAGCAAAAATACTTATAATCCAAATTTTTAATATTAAGCTCATTCTTGAAGGAGATTGTTGCAATACAGCAGCACTAATTGAGTTCATAAATTCATAATCTTTTTCACTATACTCTACTAGTTTATTTTTTTTCATTAGAAGAGCCTCCTGCTTGTAGTTTTAAAATTGCTTCTTCTTTTGGTGCATCTATAATGAGCTTACCGTCATTTATAACCATAACCCTATCAACAATTTTTAGAAGGTTCATTTTTTGTGTTACGAGTATAGAAGTTTTACCTTTTAGGGCTTTGTCCAGATTTGCTAAAAGTTTTGTTTCTGTTATTTGATCCATAGCATTACTTGGTTCATCCATTATTACAATCGGTGTATCAACAAGCATTGCACGAGCAATTCCTATGCTCTGCTTTTGTCCGCCAGACATTCCTTGTCCTCTCTCGCCAACTGGCATTTCGTATCCTTTAGGATGTTTTTTAATGAACTCATCCGCGGTACTGATTTGTGCGGCGCGTATCATAGCACCATCAGTTGCATGTGAAGCTCTAAATGTAATATTTTCTCTTACTGTTCCCCGAAAGAGCATAATATCTTGAGAAACATAACTTATATGTTTTCTTAAATCTCCAGGATCTATTTGATTTATATCAATCCCATCAATAAGAATTTGCCCAGCATCAGGTTCATAGAGCCCTAAAATAAGTTTTTGAATGGTACTTTTTCCTGAACCTATGCGTCCAATAATAGCAATGTGCTCACCATTGTTAATTGTAAATGAAATATTTTTAAGCGCAGGTACATCTGTATTTGGATAACTAAAAGTGACATCTACAAATTCAATTTTTCCCTTAAACTCAGGAGCCTGAACAAACTG
>NZ_JALUKE010000095.1 GCF_027056685.1 Sulfurimonas sp. | reverse complement strand
AAATCAGAACATAAAAAAGAGGCAAAAAAGTTTCAAAAAAAAGCAGAAGCAAAAAGAGTGACTGCTAAATCTCTTAAAGTGATGAAAAAGAAGAGAAAAACGACAAAAAGAGACTAAAGGTTTAAGTTATGAAGCGTAGTTTGCTGGTAATTTTTTTACTCTTTACTTTTTATAGTGGGCTTTTTGCGCAAACTACAGAAGATGCGACACCTTTAAAAAAAGTAACACTGCAGCTGCAATGGAAGTATTCGTTTCAATTTGCCGGTTTTATTATGGCAAAAGAGTTGGGCTACTATAAAGATGCTGGTTTAGATGTAAAGCTGCTTGAATATAATGGTGGTGATATTCGTCAACAGATTAAAGAGCATAAAGTTCAATACTTTTTACAAAACGGTGCGTTGCTTTTTGATAAAAACAACAAACTAATGGATGTAAAACTGCTTGCAACTTACTTCCAGCATTCCCCACTTGTTTTAGTGACACAGCCTTCTATTAAAGATATTTCACAATTGCGGGCTAAAACCATTATGATGGGTGGTAATGAAATTTATGAAACCTCCCTTGATGCGCTTTTACGCTACTACGATATTAATCCTACGACTGCTAAATTTGTGAATCCTACTTTTAATCTTCAAGATTTCATACAAAAGCATGTAGATGCTATGTCTGTATTTAAAACTGATCAAATTTATGCGCTCAAAAAAAGGGGAGTAGCTTTTAATACCATAGATCCCATAGAGTATGGTTTTGTGACAACTGCAAATAATCTTTTTTCTTTTGACGGATATGTGAGTGAACATAAAAAAGAGGTTAATGCTTTTTTAGATGCTACAAAAAAAGGGTGGGAGTATGCACTTGCACATATTCAAAAGAGTGCTAAAGTCATTTATACAAAATACTCAAAACGAAAATCACTTGATGCTTTGATATATGAGGGAAAAACTACAAAGTCATTAATGCTGCAAAATCTTTATGGTATTGGAGAAATTAATGGTGAAAATTTGACTTTTATTTATCAGGAGTACCTCAATAGAAAAGGCTTGCCTGTTAATAAAAATGATTTGAAAAATTACATTTATCAACGCTCATTGAAAAGCTCTTTTTTAACACATGCACAACAAAAATATTTACTAAAAAAGAAAAAAATTACCATTTGTGTTGATCCAAAGTGGAAACCTTATGAGTGGATAGATAAAAATGGTAAGTATAGGGGAATGGGTTCTGATTATTTCAAACTGTTTATGAAAAACATTCCTATTCAAACGCAGCTCTACAAAACAGAGAATTGGTCTCAAAGTATAGCTGCTATTAGAGCAAAGAAATGTGATTTGTTACCAATGGCAGGGATTACTAGAGAGAGAAAAAAGTTTCTCTCCTTTACTGCTCCTTATTATTATGCTCCCTATGTTATAGCTACTACAACTGATAAAAGCTTTGTAGAGGATTTTAGAGATAAGTTAAAGAAAAAATACGCTGTCATCCGTCACTCTGCAGTTCTTGATGATTTAAAGAATCTTTATGGAAATATGAATATAGTCAAAGTTGCAACGGTTGGGGATGGACTTAGGCTGGTAAATGAGGGGAAAGTTTTTGGTTTTATCAATACTGCAAAAGTAATTTCATACTATATTCAAGAACATAATCTTGAAAATATTAAAATAGATGCAAAGTTGCCTATAGGGTATAACTTGGCTATTGCCACACAAAAAAATGAAAAAATGCTTCGTAATATATTGCAGTCTGCAATTAATGGTGCTAATCCTGTAAAGTTGAACCAGATTGAAAATCAATGGTCTTCTCTTGTTCTTGAAGCGCGTGAGGATTATAGACTTTTTTATGACATAGTAGGAGTTTTAATTCTGGTACTATTTGCTCTATTTTATCGATCTGTTATTCTTAGACGCGCAAACAGTGTCCTTGAACAGAAAGTTGATGAAAAAACAGTTGCTTTGCAAAGATTAAACGCAGAGCTGGAACAAAAGGTAGAACAAAGAACAAAAGAGCTAAAACATCAGGCATATTATGATGCTTTGACAAATCTTCCAAACAGAGCTTTGTTTCAAGACAGACTCCATATTGCAATTGAAAAGTCTAAACGCAGTGGGCATTTGGTAGCTCTTTATTTTATTGATTTAGATAGATTTAAAGAGATAAATGACTCTTTGGGACATCAAGCGGGTGATGAGGTGCTTAAAGTTGTTGCAAGTAGATTGCTTAAAAATGTAAGAAAAGAGGATACTTTAGCGCGTTTAGGCGGCGATGAATTTACCTTGCTTGTTGAGCGTATAAAACATATTCCCGAATCTATTTTTATTGCTCAAAAGATGTTGGCAATATCTAAAGAACCGATTATTATTCAAGAGCATACTATCTATATATCATTAAGCGTAGGTATAACTCTGGCTCCACAAGATGCTCTTAACTCGATAGATTTGTTGAAAAATGCAGATGCGGCTATGTATAAAGCAAAAGAAGAGGGGCGTAATAATTTTCAGTTTTATTCTCCTCAAATGAGTAAAGAAGCCTATTCTAAAATTTTAATGCAAACGAGATTACGTCAGGCAATAGAGAATGATGAATTTGAGGTATATTATCAACCTCAGGTTGATGTTGTTGCCAATAAGGTAATGGGCTTTGAAGCTTTATTGAGATGGAATGATCCAAAAGAGGGCGTGATTTTACCTGATGTTTTTATGGAGCTTGCCCAAGAGACTGGTCTTATAGTTGAAATAGATAAAAAAATGATAAAAGAGGCTACAAAGCAATTTGCTATTTGGCAAAAAGAGGGACTGTGTGAGGGGAGAATCTCCATAAATCTTGCAGCTCAAGAGCTTTCTAACAAGGGATATTTAGAATTTTTAACGCAGCAATTAGCGATGAATGAGTTAAAAGCGCAATACTTGGAAGTTGAAATTACAGAAAATGACATTATGCGTAATCCACAAGAGGCAATAAGTAAGTTGCAAGAGATTCATGCTCTTGGGATTAGAATATCGGTAGATGATTTTGGAACGGGGTACTCATCTCTTGCTTACCTCAAACGCTTTCCTATTGATAAACTAAAAATTGACCAGTCATTTGTCCGTGATATACCACAGGATGATGAGGATTGTGCTATTGTCAAAGCTGTTATTGCACTGGGTGAAAATCTTGGTTTTAGTTTAATAGCTGAGGGTGTTGAGACAAAAGAACAAGAACTCTTTTTGGTACAAAACGGCTGCCATATTATACAAGGCTTTTTGTATGCAGAAGCATTGAATTGGGTGGATGCCGAGAAATTTTTAAAAAAATATAAGGAAAAAATAGATGAATAAACAAGCAATAGAGAAGTTTTTAAAAGATTATAAAAAACCTGCGTTTAAAATAGAGAGTGTCCATCTTACATTTGAGCTCTTTGAAGAGCAGACGCTTGTTACAAATGTAATGCAAATTTCTAAACTTGATGCAAGTGTTAGTGAACTGAAGCTTGATAGTGTAAACCTTGAACTTTTAGGCTTATATTTGAATGGAATGAAACTTACAGAAAATAGATATGTAATTGATGATAATTCGCTTACTATTTTAAATGTTTCAGAGAGTTTTGAGATAAAAATAGAAAATAGAATTTACCCACAAAACAATACTGAACTAGAGGGACTTTACAAATCTGGAGATATTTTTTGTACACAAAATGAACCTGAAGGTTTTAGAAGCATCACGCCTTATCTTGACCGTCCTGATGTTATGAGTGTTTTTACGACTACTGTTATTGCAGACAAAGAGAAGTATCCTGTGCTTTTAAGTAATGGTAATAAAGAAGAGTGTCATGATAGTTTTGATGGCAGACATGGTGTAACTTGGCACGATCCCTTTTCAAAGCCATCTTACCTTTTTGCTCTTGTTGCAGGGAATTTAGGAAGTATTGACGATTCGTTTACTACGATGAGTGGTAGAGAGATCGCACTCAATATCTATTGTGATTTAGGTAATGAATCAAAATGTTTTCATGCAATGCGTTCCCTTAAAGAGGCAATGAAGTGGGATGAAGAGAGTTATGGTCGTGAGTATGATTTAGAAATTTACAATA
>NZ_JALUKE010000094.1 GCF_027056685.1 Sulfurimonas sp. | reverse complement strand
CAAAAAATTTATGCAAAACTTGAAGGTTTAGCAAAAAATGGAGACATAACTGCACTTGACATACTGCGTTTTAAAAACACCCTCACAACCCTGCAGACAAAAATAGTTGCACAAACGCAAGAGCTTGCCAAAATGAAAGCAGAGTTACATCTTTATGCTCCAAATCAAAGCATTCCAAGACTCACGCAAACGCAACTGCTCTATACCAAAAAAGATTTCTTAGCTCACAATCCACAAGCGAGCATAAACACGCTTGATGCACAAAAACTTTTAGCACAAGCACAAGGAATGAATAAGCAATATATGCCTAATGTTACAGTTGGCATGAGCTATGAAAAACTAGATGACCCAACTGCTTATGGTGACAATCACTCTTTTGATGTAGCAGTTAAAATGCCCTTAAATGGTGGCAATTTCAAAGATGCAGAAGCTCTCAAAGCAGCGGCACTTAGCAGACAAACACAGAGCGTAGAGTATAAAATTCAAAGAAAAAATGAGTACATAAGACACTATCAAGCCTATGTGAATGCTAAAAATCAGCTTGCTATTTTAGAAAAATCATTGAAAGATTTTAAACAGAGCGAAGTAACCATTGAGCAAGCATATCTCAAACAGTATGTGGATTTCAATACCTATCTGCAGGTTTTAAAACAGGCACTTGACGTTAAGAACCAAATAATAGCGATGCAGACAACAGAGCATTTAGAAGCGACCATCATCAACGCTATTGCAAGTGGGAAAGTGTATGAGTAAGATCATTGCCTCATGCAAAAATATTGTCAAAACATTTAACGCTGGTGAAGCAGAGGTAAAAGCACTTCAAGGAATTACTCTTGATGTCTATGAGAATGAACTTCTTATGCTTGTTGGACCCTCTGGATGTGGAAAAACGACCTTTGTCTCTGTTTTAAGTGGATTACTCCATTTTGAGAGTGGAAGTTGTAAGCTTTTGCAAAAAGATATAGCAACAATGGATGATGTAACACTCACTGCGTTTAGAGGAGAAAATATTGGCTTTGTATTTCAAGCTTTTAATCTTTTACCATCGCTGAGTGCCATAGATAATGTTGCACTTCCTTTGACCATTAA
This sequence comes from Sulfurimonas sp., assembly GCF_027056685.1. Lineage (GTDB taxonomy): Bacteria > Campylobacterota > Campylobacteria > Campylobacterales > Sulfurimonadaceae > Sulfurimonas. The sequence continues at coordinate 2,985 of NZ_JALUKE010000094.1, read as the reverse complement.
AGGTGTGCAAAGAGCCGAAGCCCTCACTCGTGCACAAGAGATGCTAAACGCAGTCGGACTCAATGCAAAAGAGCATATAAAACCAAGTGGACTTAGTGGTGGAGAACAACAACGCGTCGCCATTGCAAGAGCGTTGGTTCATAATCCAAAATTTATTATTTGTGATGAGCCCACAAGTAGTTTAGACCATAAATCAGGACAGATTGTTATGGAACTTTTAACAAAAATCATTCAAGAAAAAGGGGCTAGCATGATAGTAGTCACACACGATAACAGAATATATAAATATGCAAATAGAATTGTGCATATGGAAGATGGAAAAATTACAAAGGTGGCTTTATGAGAACTTTTTTTATACTTATTTTTCTCTCCCTTGTTGGTATTGCTGTGGCGATGGGAACTGTTTATTATAACGATATGGAAAAATCGGGAAACAATGTAGCCCTCCCCTCCCTTGAACTTCCATATAAATCTTTTATAGCAGGAACAGGAATTGTCGTAGCAGGGAGTAAAAATATTGTCGTTGGAGCGAATGTTGCAGGCGTTGTCAAAAAAGTATTTGTACAAAGTGGCGACAAAGTCCATAAAGGAGAGTTGCTTTTCAGGCTAGATGATAGTGCAAAAAGAAGCAATATTGCTGTGCTAAACGCAGCTATACAATCAGCATTAGCAAAACTACAAAGTGCTAAACATCAACTTAACATCATACAAAATATGAAACAACTCTCTGCAAATATGGTTACAAATGAGAAATATACAAAACTAAAAGATGATTATTCTGAAGCAAAAGATAATTTTGCTTTTACAAAACAAAAACTCAAAGCACTTCAGGAAGAGCTAAAACTCTACAAAGTCTATGCACCGATTGATGGCATAGTTTTACGCTCAAATCTTGCAGTAGGTTCTTATTTTGCTAGAAATTCAAAAGCACTTATTTTAGGAAGTAACAAACTCAATATAAGAGTAAACATTAATGAATTTGACAGTTGGAAATTTCAAAAGAATGCAGATGCCACTGCGTTTATAAGAGGAAATCCTAAGCAAAAAGTAAAACTCTCTTATCTCTACACCATACCAATGGTTACACCAAAAATGAACCTTACAGGAGCTCCTACTGAGCAGACAGATACAAGGGTTCTTCAAGTTGTTTATAGCGTAAAAAATAGACCTGAATTTCCTCTCTATGTTGGTGAAATGCTTGATGTTTTCATTGAAAATTCTAAAGGCAACTAATGTTTAGAGTTGCTATTGAGATGCTTTTACACGATAAGACCAAATATTTAGGGCTTTTAATTGGTGTTGCGTTTACTGCGTTTTTAGTGAGCTTTGCCATGAGTTACTTTGCAGGTTTTATGACAAGGGGCTTTGCTCTTGTAAGTGAAAATCCAAGTGCCAAAGTCTGGGTGATGGATAGTGCGGTAAGCTCTGCTGAAGCGACAATAAATATGAGTAACTCTTCCTTAGGAATTGTAAAAGGTGTAAAGGGTGTCGAGTATGCTTCACCTCTTTATTTAGGCGATATGACGGCACGCTATGCAAATGGACACTTCCAATCTTTTCAAGCAATAGGCGTAGATGATGCCACACTCAGTGGTGCACCAAAACCTGCTAATCTATTGCGTATTCCAAACAGTGTTATCATCGATAGTGGTGGTACTGATGGCAAATTGCAAACGCCCATACACAAAAAAGATATGTGGGCATATAATGGTTCTCATCTAAACGCAGTAACAAGAGAACTCCGTTATGGTGATGAAATGCTTATAAACTCAAAAAGAGTTGTCGTTGCAGGGGTTTCACACACCATTCCCCGTTTTCCACCAAGACCACTCCTCTACACAAGCACATCAAATTTCAAACGCTTAATTCCAGGAGAGAAGAGATACATCACTTTTATTATGGTGCGTCCTGCAAAAAACATTACTCCAGAAAAACTTGCAAAACGCATCTCTAAAGAGACAGGACTTAAAGCCATTACAAGTGCTGCGTTTAAAAAAGAGACTGTCATGTGGTACTTAATAAACTCAGAAGATGTAGGAGATATGGTAAATATGGTGGTTTTGGCAATGCTTGTAGGTTTTGGAGTAACAGGTGTTATGCTCTATATGTTTACCTATGAAAACATTAAACAGTACGCTGTTTTAAAAGCAATGGGTGCCTCTATAAAACAACTCACAGATATGATATATACGCAAGTTTTCATTATGGCAGTAGTAGGAAGTGGCATAGGTGTTGGAATATCGGCACTCTTTGGAGAAGCAATATCAAGTGCTAGTTTTCCTTTTCGCATTATGTGGTTTGCACCATTCATAGGGTTTCTAGGAGTTTTTATTGTCAGTCTTACTGCTGCGTTTATTAGCCTGCGCCCCATCAAAACAATGGAACCTGGAATTGTATTTAAGCTTTAGTCAATATTTTTCAGATAATAAACTGTTTTCAAACTCAATAAATAGTTTACTTTTATATTTATTTTTATGATAAATCAAGTAAAACTTTCTCTCTATTTGAAGATTTTTTAGATTTACCTCAAAAAGATCTTCCCTTTGCAACTCTTTTTCCACTACAAATCTAGAGAGGCAGGTAATGGTTTGAGGATTGTTAAAAAGAATAGTTTTCACCTCTTCAAATGCACTAAATTCCATAAAAATCTCCAACTCTTTAGCTGTATCTTCTATAGAATTCAAAAAAATATCTCTCGTACCCGAGCCCTTCTCCCTTAAAAGCCATTTTTTTTCTAATAACTCATCAATATAGCAAGTTTTATTTTTTAGTTTTTTATCACTTGTAACAACTACAAATCTATCTTTTTTTATCTCTTTTTTTATGATATCAGGATCATCACAAACGGACTCTATAAAGCCCATATCAATTTCATAATTTTTTACCAGATTAATGATATTTTTGGAGTTTTGGATATCTTTTTTTATCTCTACATGTTGATGTGAATCTAAAAAATCAAATATGATTTGAGGTATGATATAATCA
>NZ_JALUKE010000093.1 GCF_027056685.1 Sulfurimonas sp. | reverse complement strand
CAGTGAAATATTACAAGGTAAATATCCAAACCTAAATTTTATTGATGTAGAAAATATAAGAGATGGACTAAACAGAGTAAACAAAGGTAAACTTTTTGGATACATAGGTACTCTTCCTAGTATCGGGCACATGTTTCAAAAAGAGTTTATCGGTGAGCTTAAAATAGCCGGTAAATTTGATGAGTTTTGGAGGCTTGGAGTTGGAGTTAGAAATGATGATAAAACACTCTTTAGTATTTTTCAAAAAGCGGTAAACTCTTTAAACACAGATGAAAAACAGGCTATTTTAAACAGATGGATTTCTATTAATTATGAAAAAGGTGTTGATTATGATTTAATAAATAAAAGTGTACTATTGTAAGACAATTATTACTGCGTTTAAGGATAGAAGTTGGCTTACAGCAAATTAACATCAACATTTTTACTCATATCTTTTATTGCTACCTTGTTATCTGCTCATACTAATAATGAAAAGATACATGCTCTCAAAAACAATGGCTTACTTATATATAACAAACAAAAAAGTGTAGACTCATTTCACGATATGTTTAGCCAAGGAGACTTCTACGGCAGACTTCGCTCAAACAACTTTTACTTTGCATACAAACAACCCGATTCTAGCCACTACACACAAACTGTTGGCTCAGTGGGTGGCTCTTTTGTCTTTAAAAGTGCGCACTTTAAAGGTTTTGATACAATACTTGGTCTTTATGCTTCTCAAGCATTTTTTGTCGATAAAAATGACCCTGCAGGCTCCTTAAAAGCGGCAAAAGACACTTTTAGCCGTTACAATTATGTAAATACCGGCTCAAAATCTATGGCTGTTCTTGGACAAGCCAACATGGCTTATACCTATTCTCAAACGAAGTTTACGCTCGGTCGACAACTTGTAGAGACTTTTTATACAAAGAGTAATGACACAAAGATGATTCCAAACACTTTTGATGGAGTTGTGCTTGATTCAAAAGATATGAAAAAAACACGAATCAAATTTGCCTACTTACAAAAACAAAAACTGCGTGACCATACAGACTCACACTCTGTTTTGATGTACGGCGATGCAAACTCTTCTTCACACATCAAGCCACAATGGAGTCAAAATGATGATGGTGCGATGCACAGAGGACTTAGCTACTCAGCACTCAAAGCAGCAGGTAAGCCGACCGATGCACCCCTTATAGTTCTTGATGCACAAAATAGCTCTATAAAAAATCTTAAACTCAATTTCTCCTCCTACCTTGTTCCAGAACTTCTCTCGCAAGTAATGGGCGAAGCGAATTACAAAATCGCATTTGATGGGTTTAGCATCACTCCAGGATTACGCTACATTCAGCAGTTTGACAATGGTGCAGGAAAAGTAGGTGGTGCTTCACTCTATAAAATAGGTCTAAACGGGTACAAAGATGCCAACTCTCTAAACGCAGCGATGCTTGGTGCTAGAGTTGTAGCGCGTATAAAAGATTACCGCATCAACCTTGCCTATACAGGAGTCTTTAACAAAGCCGACCTTGTTACACCTTGGAGAGGATTTCCAACTGCTGGCTACACTCGTTCAATGGGAATGTATAACTGGCGCGCAAATGTTAAAAGTTACCGCATTGAACTTGTAAAAGGGGCAAACAGCAAAGGGATTTACACTACACCATTTTTACAAACTTCTGTTTTGTATATGGATGGGGATAAAAGCAAAGCAGAGACAGACAGCCTTTTCTATTATGCAGGAATTATTCAAAACTTACCAAGCGCACCGCAATTTCAATATCGACTGCGTTTAGGATGGAGAGATTTTATTAGCAGCGCTGCGCCTATTTCTAATTATCTTGATTCTCGTTTTGAATTAGATTATCTATTTTAATTTATGGAGAAAAAATGTTAAAAAAACTACTACTTACACTTCTTTTGCTCACAAGTGCTGCGTTTGGCGATAAAATTACCATCTTTGCAGCAAGTGACTTGAAATTTGCACTAGATTCTGTTAAATCAGATTTTATAAAAGCCCATCCAAATGCAGTGATAAATATGATTTATGGCTCTTCAGGAAAAGGGCGTGTTCAGATTGAGCGCGGTGCGCCGTATGACCTCTATTTCTCTGCAAATATGGACTATGTGGAGTATTTATACAAAAAAGGCAAAATAAGCACAAAACCAAAACTCTACGCCATCGGTCGGCTAGTTATTTGGAGTAAAAACAGCCATTTTAATGCAAAAGATGGTTTTAAAAATTTTACAAAAAGCTGGGTAAAACATATAACTATTGCAAATCCTGCTCATGCTCCTTATGGTCAAAAAGCAAAACAGGCACTTGTTAGTAAGGGAATTTATAAGCAGATAAAACCTAAAATTGTATTTGGTGAAAACATTTCACAAACTGCGAACTACATCAGCATTAAAGCAGCAGACATCGGCATCATTGCCCTCTCTTTAGTTCTTTCGCCAGAAATTGCAAATACGAAGAACCATGACTACTACCTTATAAATGACAATCTTCATGAGCCACTCAGACAAGGATATGCCATTACAAAATATGGTCAAAATTCCAAACTGGCACATCAATTTTATGATTTTTTTCAAACAAAAAAGGTACAAAAGATTATGAAAAAATATGGATTTGTTGTGAACAAATAAGATTATGAATAGCATTAAAACACAAATCACTACCATCAGCACACGCAACAACCTCAACATTATTGAGTCTAAAACGCACAATGACACTTTAACAATGATGAGTCTTGATTTGCCTGAATCTCTCAAAAAAGGAAGCCTAGTAAAACTTGCCATCAAGCCGACAAATATTATGCTTGCTAAGGAAAAAATTGGAGTTTTTAGTTGCGAAAATCGACTCGAAGCAAAAATAATAACAATAGAAAAAGGCGAACTCCTCTGTAGTGTTAGAGTTACATATTTACAAAGCAGCCTTGAAGCCATCATTACGCTAAACGCAGCTAATGCCATGCAACTCAAAGTGAATGACGATATTACTCTACTTATAAAAGCAAGTGACATCTACATTAAAGAGATACTCGCAGAAGGTGAATTGTTATGATAGAAGCCTTGCAACATATAGAGTTTACACCCTTTTTTATCTCTTTTAAGCTTGCAAGCATTACTGCGTTTGTACTCTTTTGTGTTGCCCTGCCCCTTGCGTGGTATCTCTCACAAACCAGATCAAGAGTCAAACCTTTCATAGAAGCCGTGACTGCCCTACCTATTGTCCTGCCTCCATCAGTTTTAGGTTTTTACATACTCTGGGCATTTGCACCAGACTCTGCACTTGGAGCATTTTTTGAGGATGCTTTTGGAATAAAACTCGCCTTTAGTTTTACAGGACTTGTAGTTGCAAGCTGTTTTTACTCTCTGCCATTTATGGTACAACCCCTGCAAAGTGGCTTTGAGAGCCTAAATAAAAATATGCTCGAAGCGAGTTATGTCGCAGGAAAAAGCAAATTTGTCACTCTCTTTAAAGTAGCCCTGCCAAACATTAAACCCTCACTCCTTACTGCCATCATTGTCACCTTTGCCCATACAGTCGGAGAGTTCGGTGTTGTTTTAATGGTCGGTGGAAGCATCCCAGGTGAGACAAAAGTCGCTTCTGTTGCCATCTATGATATGGTAGAGATGATGGACTACACAAGCGCACATATTTATAGTGCCATAATGGTACTCATTAGCTTTGTGGTACTACTTGGTGTTTACATTTTTAATGCCAAACAGACGAGAAGGTTTGGATTATGATACACCTCAGCATTCAAAAAAAGCTCCAAGGGGCAGAAGAGAATATGAACCTTGAAGCTGCGTTTAGCGTAAAAGAGGGAGAGTTCATAGCCCTTCGAGGTAAAAGTGGCAGCGGTAAAACAACGCTACTGCGTATTTTAGCAGGGCTTGAAGATGCACAAGGGGAAATAATAGTCGAAAACGAGAGCTGGCTCTCAAAAGTCGCAACACTTCCCCCACAAAAACGCCGTATCGGTTTTGTCTTTCAAGACTACGCACTCTTTGAAAATATGACAATTGAACAAAATCTTATGTTTGTCCAAAAAGACAAAGCACTCGCCACACATCTGCTTGAGCTTACAGAACTTACAGCCCTGAAAAACCGCTACCCAAATGCTCTAAGTGGTGGACAAAAACAGAGGGTAAGCATCGCAAGAGCTTTAATGAAACGCCCAAAAATCCTTCTACTAGATGAACCACTCTCAGCGCTCGACCCGCAGATGCGTAACAAACTTCAAAACGAACTTCTCACCCTACATAAAGAGTTTGGCACAACCACCATCATGGTAAGCCACGACCCAAGTGAGATTTACAAACTCGCCTCACGCGTCATCGAACTTGAAAACGGCAAAATTATCCACGATGGCACACCAAAAGAGGTGCTGCTTAAAACTCAGGGTTCACAAAAGTTCTCATTTGAGGGCGAAGTTCTTGAGATAAAAAAGGTCGATGTGATTTATATCGCTATTGTAGCTATTGGACAGCAATTAGTTGAAGTCGTTATAAGTGCAAATGAGGCAAAAACACTAAAAACAGGAGAAATAGTAAGGCTCAGTACAAAGGCTTTTACTCCTACTATTTCTCATTCCTAAACCTGAACTAACTGAACCCCGTCTTCTAAAATATAACAAAGATGCCCACTTACTCTTTGCTCGCCGGTTATCGCTTTGACTGCGTTTACATAGTAGCGTACCTGTGTGAGGTGTTTATCACTAAAGTTGAGCGAACTTTTATAGTCTATGATGGTATAGCTGCCATCTTCATTTTTTACAAGCAGGTCAAGGTAGCGGAGGTTATTTTTGAAACGCAGTGCTTTCTCTTTAAAAACTTCGCCATCACTAAGGGCTAAAAACTGCTCATTTTGCACAAGGTTTTCTACTCTTTTTGCTATCTCTTCTATCTCCGTATCGCTCAGAGCAAAGCCATATTTGTTACGCATCATATCTACTGCGTTTGGTAATGCTTCAAGAGTAAAAGAGTCCATCATCTCTAGTGTGTAGTGAAGGGCTAGTCCAAAATTGATGGCACGCAAATCATCTTCACCCTCATTTTCAAGTGCGAGCAAGTCGCTCTGTGTACCGTAGTAAAGATTTTCAAATGGCAATTTTTTATGTAGCTTTGGTGCTTTTTTCTCTTTTTTCAAAGAGGTGAGTGTTCCAAACTCCCCATCATTCAGATCTAAAAGCTCAAACGCAGAGTCCTTCTCTTTTTGAATAATTATGAGATTTTCTCTTGCTCTTGTAAAGGCGACATAGAGGGCATTGAGTGTATCTTCACGGGCAAGTTCTTTCTCTTTTGCAAGTGCATAAGCATAATCATTGTCTATGAGTTCTCTATTTGCGGTGCGCAAAAAGAGATTGTGCAGTTTTATGCCCTCATAGTTGTAGATAATGGCATCACGAGACGGCGGTGCTTTTTTGAGTCTGTCAAGCACGATGACATGCTCATACTCCAAACCTTTTGATTTGTGTATGGTCAGCACGCGCACACCGCTGATGTCTGCCGATGCTGCAGCCATATCAAGACGCTCATACTCAAAAAGCAGCGCTTCGATGTCGGAGTAAGATGCCACTGCGTTTAGAAATCTAATAAGATGAAAATCATCGCTAAAAAGTGCATACGCATCAATGCAGCGCTTGACTACATCTACAAGTTTGACAGCATTGAAATCTACATAGCGTATAGGCGCTGCCTCACGCTCAATAAGTGCAAAAAAGTTATGTCGGTAAATATCTTCACGAAAGTAGAGATACTTCAAGTACTCCAAAACAGCCTTGACGCTTCTTTGGTTGATGAGCTTTGTCGTCGTCTCTGTCACTACCTCGATGTTTGCAGCTTCAAGGGTGTTTTTTATCTCCTGTCCATCACCGTTTGTGGCACATAAAATTGCTATCTCATTCACATCTGCACCAAGTGAGATGAAACGCTGCACCTGCTCTACAACCTCTTCTAAAAGTGCATCGTTTGTGCGTATCTGCACATATCCACCCTGTGCTTCAGGTCGGACAAGCTGTGGTGTGTAGTTTTTTATTTTTTGTAAAAAGGTTGCGTTTACAAACTCTATGACCTCTTTTTGAGAACGGTAGTTTGTAAGCAGTTTTTTTACCTCAGTACCGTTTTCACGCGCCACTTCACCAAAGAGAGCTGAAACCCCTCCGCGAAAACGGTAGATGGACTGCTTCACATCCCCGACAAAGAAGAAACTCCCCTCATCAAATACGCCATGCCCTGAGGTTATCTCCTGTATGAGCGGTTTAAGTATCTCATACTGTAAGATACTTGTATCTTGAAACTCATCGAGCAGCATATGCTCTATGGTCGCATCAAGTCGAAAGTAGAGAAATTCGCTGTCGTTGAGGCGGTGGAGTATCTCATAAACAAGCAGTGTCACATCTGAAAAACTCAGCTCACTCTCATCTACATAGAGCGCTTTTTTCGCCTTTTTATAAATATCTACAAGTTCATTGAGCGCATAGAAGAAGTTCTGCTCTTTTGCTCTGTCGTATCCTTTCACTGCGTTTTGAATGGTGCACAGATGTGCATCCATCTCAGGCGTAAAACATTTCTTAAATACCCAATACTCCAGCGTCTCTTTATATACCCAAGTTTTCGCTTTTAACTCTGTAAAATCTGCCATATCGACTGCGTTTAGCAGGGTCTTTGACGCTCCTTTGCAGTTGCGTATGATGCCCTGCAAGCTGCCAAGTGCTGCCATAGCTGCATCTTCATACTCTTTTGTCGATTTTTTAGCAAATGTAAGGTGAGAAAACTCCTCTTTTTTTAAGTAGAACTCATCAAGCAGACGGAAGATGTCAGAGACTCTCTTTTTTGACTCTAGTGAGAGGTTTATAAGCGTGCTGCGTTTATTGGCGACACTCACCTCTTTTAAAAATCTGCTCATCAGTTTTACTTCGTGCTGTTCACTCGCGGTTGTAAAGTCCGGCATCAAAGAGGCATAAAGGGAGAACTTACGCAAAATCTGCGTAAAAAAGCTGTCAATGGTCATTATTTTTGTGCTGGCATTTAAAAACTCTGCAAGGATTTTTTTACGGCGTGCAAGCAGTTCTGCCTCACTCATCTCACACTCTTTTGCTATCTCTGCAAGCTCACCACGCTCGGGCAGTTCTTCAAGAGTTTCGACTATTCGCTCACTCATCTCACGCGCGGCTTTGTTGGTAAAGGTAAGTGCTAAGATTTTTGAAGCATCCGCCCCTTTAAAAAGCAGAGAGAGATAACGAACAACGAGCATAAAGGTCTTGCCGCTTCCTGCACTCGCTTCATATGCAAGATTGTTTACAAAAGCCACTACTCTCTCCCGCAGATAATTTTATATTCGCAGAACTGACAATGCTTCACATCATCTGTCTTTTCAAAGTTGAGCTCTTCAACTGCGAGCAGATCTTTAATGTGCGATTTGAGTATCTCTATCTTCTCAGACAAAAAGGCTTCAGGCACTATTTTTGACTCTTTGAGGTCATAATAGGCACACCCCTCAACATTTCCAAGCCCTCCTGCTAAGAGGTAGTAAAACTCCAGCTGAAAATCTACGGCATCCATAAAGTTGTTCTTGTTGTTGAGCATATATGAACCCGTTTTATAGTCAAGCACTTCGATGATATTGTCATGTTTATCAACGCGGTCAATCTGTCCGACTATTGTCATACCACAAAAAGGCTCTTTAAAAGGCTCTTCTGTTTTGTGCACCTTCCAACCCTGTTTAAAACGCGCTATCTCTGTATGTACAAAAGGTTCAAGACGCTTTTTCTGCATCGCTACAAGGTACTTGTCAAGTTCGCTGTTGCCGCAATACTCATCGAGTGCCGCATCGATGTCACGCTTGAGCTCCCGTGCATCTGTGTAACTGCTCTTTTTCTCATAGACCGCTTTTAGAGCACTATGTACCATATTTCCTATCTCATACTCTTCGGGCATATCTTTTGGAATCTTATGATTTTGAATCTTTTGCACATATTTGTAGTAGTACTTGCGTTTACAGCTTAAGTATGTTTTCAGACGCGTTGCAGAGAGCTCTACATTTTTAAAGCTGTACTCCTGCACTATCTCCTGCTCTTGCTGTGGCACTCTTTTTGAACGATGAAAAAGTATCTCAGCAAAATCGAGTTCATCATGTTCATTTTTCTCTTGTATGCCAAGCTGTTTTAAAAATCGTGAGCCGGAACTCTCGCTTGAACTCACATACGAAATTGCCACCTCTTTAGCGTGTGACATCAGCATCTCATAGTAGTGCTTTTGCAAGTTTTCTCTATCGTTCATGGTTGGCAGACCTGCTATTTCTCGTAATTTTGTATTTAAAAACATATCTTTATCGCTGCGTTTAGGGACATTCTTATCATCAAAATCTATAATGATAACCCCATCAAAATGGACACTTCTTGTCTCAAGCACTCCCATTACCGTCACTTTTCCACCGCGTACATCATCAAGTGTGCGGCTTGAGAGGCGTTGCATAAAGATATTGAGTAGTGATTTGACACCCATCTCGAGCATAAAAGGGAGGAGTTTTTCAAACTTGAAAAGCTCCTCTTCATAGATTTTTATCTCCTGCTTTGAGCTAAAGAGCTCTGTGAGTTCTCCCATAAACGCAGTAAAATCTACTTCAGAAGCTTTTTTGTAGTAGATGGAGTAGAGTTTTATGTAGAGCTCATCCCCTACTCTCTCAACGCGGGCTTCATTCTCTTTGGAGTCTTGCTCTATCGCTTTAAGTGTTGCGTTTAGCTTGGTGTAGAGTTTTGTGGTGCTATATGGCTCACCCATTGCAAAGTTTAGGTTTGCTTTGTCATCAAAAGTGCGTATCATTTGCGCCTGTTGCTCATTTGGCAGTATGACGGCAATGTTCTCTGCGCGATGTCCCTTTGCTACAAACTCATAGATTTTTTGTTTGATGAATGCCACCTGTAAAAGCGGCTCGCTAAAACTCTGACAAGTGATTTGTGAATGTTTTTTTCGTTTTGTTTTGCTTACAATGGTTCGCTCATTGAGTGAGAGTTCATACTCATAGCCACTTTCTAACTCAAAGCCAAGTTCACTAAGTTTACTCTGCATTTTTACATTAAACGCAGTTGTGCTGAGTCTGATTGTTATCTCATTAAACGCAGCAGCTTTTTGTAAAAGTTCTAGCTCAAAGTTTGTCAGGTATCCATCAAGAGAAATCTCTACTTTTTTATGACTTTTGGCAAATGCAGTGTTAAACGTGTATCGTTTTGGTAAAAATATACGGTCTAATAATTTTCGATCATCACAGAGCTTCTCATAACGCTTATAAAGCTCTTGCAAGATGGTAATGTGCTCTTCATACTCAGCATAAACATCCGCTGCGTTTAGCATTGATATATCATAAAGCTCTGCACTTAACTCTTCAAAAAACTTAAATATATAAGAGCTATTTTTTGTAAAAGTAAAGAAGTTTCTCTCTATTTGTATGTTTGCAAACTCTTTAAAGTCAGAAGCCTCTAAAAGTAGAAGTGTTCTACTGTCATCATCAAGATACTTATAGCCTTCAACTATACAAAGTTTAGCTATAAAATCACTCATAGTAATGTAATGCGGTAAAAAAAGTGTCTCGGAGTTTGTAAAGAGCTGCTCGTGGCGAATTGCACGAGCAGAAGGGAGGATTATGGTTTGATTATCCATATTTTAATATGTAGATGCCTCTTTCAATCTTATCTTATGATTCACTCTTGTATCAGCTTTTACCTCATAAAAACGATAATTTTTTCCAACATTTACTTTAAGCAACAGAGTCCATGCACCAGCCTTTGGAAATTTCACATCTTTAAAAACATAAAGCCCATCTTCAAAAACTGGATTTTTTAATTTTTTATCATATATTTGTATCTCTGGACGGCTTATAGCTAAGAGCATTGTAGCATTTTTAACAGGTTTCCCATCTAAAGTTGTTAAAGAGTATATTACATCACAACCACTAGTATTGAGTCGTTCTGTTATATATTTAAGCTTATATTTTTTATTAAATGCAATTTTTGCTTTAATAAAATCATTTATTTTTGCATCAGCAGTTTGATAGCTTGTCATATAAGCATCACTCTCTTGAATACTTGCGCTATCAGTTGTTTTTATTGTCCAAACACCCAAACAAGCAACTGCTGTAATAGCAAGAGCAATGCCAATTGGCCAGAGCTTACCACTTTCTAAAAGTTTCATTTTTGTGCCTTCTTTTATAAATTTGTCTTCTTATATACATAATAATAGCATACAAAACAAAACCATAGAAAAACAGTTTTACATAAAAGAGAGTTTCTTGATTTGTAGCAGCATTATACCCATTTGCAAGTTTTACACCCTTGGCATGTGCAATCTGTTGTGCAATATCAAGATAACCATTAAATAGCGCAGCTGCATATTTATTTGTCATATTATTTTTGTGGGCTTTCCCACCAAGAAGTGGAAGAATACTCCCACCCACATCTGTAACCATACTTTTAACTTCTTTCCAGCTTTTTGCATAAAAAGCTGCCATCATCAATCCCTGAACATAAGATGAAACAGGACTTAAAACTTGTTTTTTATCAAAATACTTATATAAAGCTTTCTCATTTGTTTCAATATCAACTATGGAATTCATTTCAGAAAATGTCAACACTACTGTTGGCTCTTTAAAAGAGGACAAAAGTTGCTTTTCATACTTATACATAGTCATATTTTTTGGTAACTCTTTTAAGAAAATAAGTTTTAGGGAAATACCTGTCTTTTTATAGAGATCAGCACCTATTGAGTTTACTTCTTGAGTTAATTTAGGCTTATGAATAATTTCATCTTTATATAAATATTCAGCAAAGAGTTGTGTTTGAAATACGAGGGTGAGGATGAGGGCACTAAGCCCTCTAATTATAATCTTCAATGAAAACTAACCTATAAATAGATGATTTGGAGTTATAACTGCATAAAGCGTATAAACAGCCATTATTACTAGACCCCATGAAATAATTTTTTCCATTTCTATACTCCTTATTGTTTTACAGTAACTATACGATTGGCTACTGTAGATACTGTATGACCTGAGCCAAAACCAATACCAGAACCAATAGTCTTTTCATCTTTAATTTTATAGAAGTTCATCGCCTCTTCTTTTTGCACTTTCATATTCCAGATAGTTAAACCAGCTAAAATTGAAAGTAACAAAGCAGTTGCAATTAAACCACCAGTCAGACCATCAAGAGCAAAAACTTTTCTATTTTCGTTCATGTTACTCTCCTTTACTTAAGCTCATTACATACGCAGCAATAGCTTCTTTTTGTTTTGGATTTAATGTGTCCATAATAGGCATTTTTCCAATTGCTCCAACTTTACCATTATCAAGTACATTGACAACAAGTTTAGAGTTCCAACCATTAATTTGTGGAGCCATTCCAGCTACACCTTGACCATTAGCACCATGACACATAACACAAGTACCAGCAAATACTTTTGCACCAGCACTGTTTTTATCTTTAAATCCACCAGCAACATAATTTGCTACTTCATCAATCTCTTTGTCAGTGATTGGAGCGTAATTATTGTTAGCATTCATAAGACCTGTACGATTTGGCATTGTTGCTTCAGTTCCAAGTAATTTACCAGTTAATCCATGATTAATTGCATATTTAACACTTTTAACAGAAATTCTTTGATTTAAATCTGCAGCATCTTTTTCATTATTACCATCAGCATTTAGACCATGACAAGCAACACAATCAACAAGGTAAACTGATTCACCCATATTTACTAGTTGCTCACCTTTAATATTTGCATATTTTTTAGAAAATTCTGCATTATCAGCTTTCACTTCTTCATTATATTGACCAATTTGAGAAAACTTATTTACTGGGTAACCTATAGTAAAATACCACATACCCCAAACTATTGTACCTAAAAATATAACTGCCCAACCAAATGGAACTGGATTTTTATATTCACCTATGTTGTCCCAAGATTCATCTGCAAGTTCACCAGTTGCGGTGTCTGTTTGCATTTGACGAACATATTTAACAACAACAAAAACTGTAATAATTACAAGTGCTGCTGCACCTGCAATTGCAAGCATATTGATGATATCACCATTTAAACCACTCTTACCTAGGTAAGTAATTGTCATATATGTTGCACCAAGCATCGCTGCGGTTATTATAATTCCCCAAAGATAAAGCTTATTCATATATCTCTCCTATTTTTTCTTTTCATCTGGCATAGGTTTTACCGGAGCATCACCTATGTCATCCTTTAGTGCCATATTGCTGTAGTGTTCATAATCAA
>NZ_JALUKE010000092.1 GCF_027056685.1 Sulfurimonas sp. | reverse complement strand
GACAAATCCTAAATCAGCTAGTTTTCTTAAATGAAAATGTTAGCTAGATTCACTCCAAGTCAGATAGTTATACTGAAAATTTGAGTGGCGACTGAATCGGTGAAAGCTAGATTGTATATCATGAGACGAGATTATGTATAACAGGGTTGTTTTTATCAGGTAAGAGATTATTTTACTCTTACCCTAACGAACTCTCAATTTAAGAAAGTGAGGTTCTCTTATGTATTCTATCGGATTAGATGTCAGTAAAGCAAGTATATCAGTTCAGATTCCACTCAATTCTCTAGATTTAGAGGTTGAGAATAATTTAAAAGCACTAAAGTCTTTTTATGCAAAATTAAAAAAACTCTACAAAAAAGAGCTTGATAAATTAGTGTTTGTTTATGAACCAACAGGTAGTTATTCTTCTACACTTACAAAATTTTGTAGCATAAAAAATATCAAAGCATTTATTATAAATCCAAAACAGTCAAGTAACTTTGCTAAAGCTTTAGGACACAGAAGTAAAAGTGATAGAATAGATGCTGCTATGCTTTCTCGTGCCATAACTGTTGCAAGAAAAGATGAGAGAAAAGTACCAGTAATAAATGTAACAGCTGAAACTATAAAAGAGCTTATGAGCTATTATATGTTCACATTAAAGCAAAGAGTAGCTATCAACAACCATCATGAAGCACTTAAAGCAAAAGATGGTAATATTTATGCTCTTAAAGATCTCACAAAAAGGCATAAAGAAATGAAAGAAAAAGAAGTTGAAATACTCAATAAAATACAAAATATTATCAACGAAGATGATGATATTTCACAAGCATATTCAAATATTAAAACTATTCCAGGAATTGGAGAGATTGCTGGAATAGTTTTAATTCATCTCTTTATCAGATACCCCAAAGCTAACCAAAAACAGATAACTTCTTTAACAGGTTTAGACCCTATAATCAAAGATTCAGGAACATCTGTAAAATCTAAACCTAGGATATCTAAGTCTGGTTCAAGACTTTATAGGGGAGTACTCTTTATGGCTACTATGGTCTCAATAAAATATAATGATGAGATGAGAGAATTTTATGACAGATTAAAAGAGAATGGGAAGCACTCAACAGTTGCACAGATAGCTGTTATGCGTAAACTAATTGTAATAGCTCATTCACTTTATAAAAACAATACTACATATAACGCAGAAATTTATCAAAAAGCTTGTGGAACAAAAGAAAAAAAAGAAATGAGTAAGGAGTTAGTTGCTTAAAATATGAATTAGATTAAATATTATTGGTTATAATTAAGAAATTAAGTGGATTTTAAGGTGGCGACTTGGAAAAGAATAAGGGTACAGAGCAAAAGTTTGAGCTTTTTAGTAAGAAAGCTAGTTAAATAATAACCAGACTTTTACTTAAAAACAACCCTTGTCTTTCAACTTAACCACTATACTCATATTTCCAAAAACAACTCTAAAACATACAATTTGAATAGAAACAAATGATTTATTAAATATTATAAAAGCACAAAGAATAAAGTTAATGCAATAACTTCTAACATCTTAAACTTTTGTATGCAGCCACTCTCTTTTTGAGTAAATATACCAATATATACACCCTTTTATAAGTGTTTCAAGATTCATAATTGCAAAAATCACTATGACTCCATAACCCATTTTATAAGCAATATAAGAAGGAAGGAGTCTAAAAAGCCAGAGCGAAATAAGATTTACTTTGAGTGTTGTTTTTGTAGCACCTGCCCCACGCAGTGATGCAGAGTAAACAAACATAATAGCAAGAGGAATTTGTGCAAGTCCTACAAGTATGAGATATTTTGAAGCAACCGCAATAGTGAGTGCGTCTTTTGTAAAAAAGTGTACTAAATACTCTGGAAAAAGTATCATAATCAGCCCGACGCTTCCCATAAAAGTATAAGCAATCCGTCCACTTATTATGCCCATATTATAGGCTTTATCAAAATCTTTTGCACCAATATTTTGTCCAACAAGAGCCATAGAGGCGATGGCAAAACCAAAGCCTGGCATAAACGCAATGCCCTCCACTCGAAGACCTACCTGATACCCTGCGAGTTCTGCTGTTCCATACGCGGTAATGATGGAGACAAAAAAGAGAAAACTCACACTTGACACACCCCTGTCAATCGCCGCAGCGTAGCCAACTTTAAGCACTCTTTTTATATCTTTTATGCGAATAATCGGCAAAAAGTCCAGTTTTGAATTCAATTTTTTAATCAAAATATAGTAAGCAACATTATTAAAACTATAAGCAAGAACAGTGGCAATAGCCGCCCCTGCAATACCAAGTACAGGAAATCCAAAATGCCCAAAAATAAGCACATAATTCATACAAGCATTTAAAACTGATGATGTAAGTTTTATGTAGAGTGAACTTTTTGTATCTCCTGCTGCGGAGAGTGCATTGTAAAGCAGAGTATCTAAAAAAATTACAATAATTCCCAGTGAGAGTATTTTAAAGTATGTACCACCCTGCTCTACAACCGCTGGAGTAGCACCCATCCATGCATAAAAATGGTAAGCTCCAAAGTAGCCTCCAACGCTTACAAACGCAGCCAAAGTTATTGCCAAAAGAACAAGAGAAAAAAGCAAAGCAGAAGCTCTTTTTTTTCTTCCCTGACCTATAAAACGCGAGATGAGAGCATTACCCCCAACAACAAAAAGGGTCATAAAAACATTTACTATCATCATAAACTGCATACTCATACCAACAGCAGCAAGAGCCGCAACACTCACAGTTCCCACCATTAGCATATCTATAAGCACTTGAAGAATATCTACTAGGTGTTTGAGTGCTGCAGGAAATGCGAGAGAGAGTACCTTTTTAGTATCTTGAGAAATTACTTTTGAAAAAATTGTGCTACCTCACTCATTGCTTCTATTAGCTCCTCTTTTGTCTCAAATGAGAGCACTTTTTTATCTCTCACACTTTCACCTACAGGTGTATAGTCAAAAACAAGCACAAAAGCTTTAAATGCAACCTTGTCACCATAAAGATCAAACCACTCCAGACTCATCTCTGCTATTTCACCCTGCATATCAATGACAACCGCACCATACAGGCGTGTCAAATTTTCTAAACTTATCTCTTCATCTTTAAATTTGTAAACCACTTATTTTTTATCCTCACCTAAATTTTTTTGCATCTCTCCATCTCTCATTTTCAAGTATGCTAAAAAGCCAAAAATTGTTCCTACTACTATTAAACCCGCGCCAATCATATCATCTTTTTCAAATGCCATTATTATCCAGCAAATATCTGCAAAAAGATAGACGATGACAGACTGATAAATCTTTCCTTTATAGGTAAGATACGCCCCGATATTTAAAAGGATACCACCAAGAATTGCAAAACTAAACATTATACCTCTTCAAGTTTTTCTTTTTTTAATATAAAATTATAATACACTGCACCTATAATAAAGCCAAATCCCATAAAAAAAGTTATGCTCGGCAAACTAAATGAGAGTGTTGCAAGATGTCCTATCATATAAGATGTAAACGCAGCGGAGCTTAAAAAAAGCATATCGTTATATGCCACTATGCGCCCATAATACTTTTTTTCTATATTTTTTTGTAAAAGTGTGTAACTGTAAGACCATAGTGTTGTTGTAAAAAAACCAACTACCACGCTAGCAGCCAAAGAGAGATAAAAATTATGCATAACATACGCCCAGAGCCAAATAGCCAAGCCCTGTGCTATGAAAATGTAAACGAGTCGTCTATTGTTTATCCATTTTCCTATAAATACAGGTCCAACGACCAAACCAATAGCCCTAGCAGAGTGCAAAAACCCCAGAGCCAAAGAGACTGCCACAAAACTTGCATAATATTTCTCAACCATCAAGACAACCAATGCATCAAACGCAGTGAGTCCTACAAAAGAGTGTAGAAGCATCAAATGGAATGCCTTTGGATTTTTTTTCAGATAGATAAAGGTGTCTTGCATCATTCTAATAATATTTTCTTCAACTTTTAAGATTTCTATCTCAATTTCCATAGAATAAAGGAGCATAAACGCAGCAATAAACATCATTCCATCAAGTATAAACGCAGCATTAATTCCCAGCCAATAAACAACAAAGCCGCTTATTGCCATACCTAAAGTATAAGAGAGTGACCAGATTATAGAGTGTAGTTCATTTGCAAGCCTTAATTTTGTGCCATCAAGGATTTTTGGCAGGAGTGACATCTCTGTTGTAAAGTAAAAAGAGGCTGCTGCCATTTTCAAAAATACTAAAAGATAGAGCAACCATAAATCTGAGAGTTGATGTACCATCACAAGAGAAAAAGTTGCAATAATTTCTACAACTATGAGGCTAAGCATCAATTTTTTAGGATGAATTCTGTCTATAATAGGACCTGAAAGTGGTGCTTGAATCACACCTGCTAAAAAATTCAGCATTGCCACAAACGCAATAATAGCTGCGTTTACATGTAAATCTAATAAGAGTGTATAGATAGCAACATTGCTAAACCATGCGCCAAAGTAAGAAATTAACTGTATTGTGGAAAGTCTTCTTAGAACTTTTTCATCTTTTAGGAGTGCAATATATTGTTTCATGGCGAAAGAGTAGCATAAAAAATTGCTCAAGAAAAAAAAATCTATCTTTTTATTAAAGTAAAAAAGATATTTGTCGATTATTAAGTTAATCATTATACTTTTATAAGGAGTATGTCATGGATGGCATTGCAAACGTTGCAAGACAGCAACAATCTCAAGTAGGTTCTTCAGAAAATCAAGGAAGAGTTCAAGAACAGTCCCAACAGGTGCAACACACTGCACAAACTAGAACAAAACAAGACAATCTAGTCAAAGAGATACAAAAAGCAGATACGACTGCCGCATCTAAACCAGATTCAAAAGAAAAAGTTGAAGATTTAGTAAAAAAACTCAATGATGCTCTTGGACCAATCAGTACAAACTTAAAATTTGGCGTTGATACACAAGATATTTTTTATGTCTCTGTAATTGATACAAAAACAGATAAGATGATTCGACGATACCCAGCAGAACAGGCAGAAGGTTTTTTGCCAAAAATGCAAGAGGTATCTGGAATTTTATTTGATTCTAAGGGGTGATTTTCACTCCTTACTTTAACTTTTCTTATTTTGTCTTTTTAACTACCCGCATATAAGCATACTCTCACATATTTTTCGATATAATCGCGATAATTATTTTACTAGCAAAAGGTTTTTTACATGAAAAAAAGCGTTAAGAAAGTAGTATTGGCTTACTCTGGAGGGCTTGATACAAGTGTTATTTTAAAATGGCTTCAAGATGAATATAAGTGTGAAGTTGTAACTTTCACAGCAGACTTAGGTCAAGGTGAAGAGCTTGAACCAGCACGCATTAAAGCACTTGAACTTGGCATTAAACCCGAAAATATTTTCATAGATGATCTTCGTGAAGAGTTTGTAAAAGATTATGTATTTCCTATGTTTAGAGCGAATGCAATCTATGAAGGTGAGTACCTTCTTGGAACTTCTATTGCCCGTCCTCTTATTGCAAAGCGTCAAGCAGAAATTGCAAAAATTACAGGTGCAGATGGTGTAAGCCACGGAGCAACTGGAAAAGGAAATGACCAAGTCCGTTTTGAGATGGGTTACCTTGGACAAGATTCTACTCTTACTATTATCGCTCCATGGCGTGAGTGGGACTTAAACTCTCGTGAAAAACTTTTGGCTTATGCTGCAAAACACGGTATTCAAATTGAGAAAAAAGGAAAAAAATCTCCTTATTCAATGGATGCAAATCTTCTTCATATCTCTTACGAAGGTGGTATTTTAGAAGACCCTTCTGCAGAGCCTGAAGAGTCTATGTGGCTATGGACAACTTCGCCTGAAAATGCACCTGACAAGCCAGAGTACATTGAACTTACTTATAAAAATGGTGATCCAATAGCACTCAATGGTGAAGAGTTAAGCCCTGCAACAATGCTAAAAACATTAAATACCCTTGGTGGTAAACATGGAATTGGGCGTGTTGACATCGTTGAAAATCGTTTTGTAGGAATGAAAGCTCGTGGATGTTATGAGACTCCAGGTGGAACAATTATGCTCAAAGCGCATCGTGCTATTGAGTCTATAACACTTGACCGAGAAGCTGCACATCTTAAAGATGAAATGATGCCAAAATATGCAACACTTATCTACAACGGTTTTTGGTGGTCACCTGAGCGTGAAATGCTTCAAGCTGCCATTAACAATACACAAAAATTTGTTGAAGGAACTGTAAGACTCAAACTCTACAAAGGGAGTATTATGGTTGTGGGAAGAAGTTCTGCTGTTTCACTCTTTAACCCAGAGTACTCAACTTTTGAAGAAGATGAAGTATATAACCAAAAAGATGCCGAAGGTTTCATCAAACTAAATGCACTCCGTTTTATCATTGAAGGTAAAGCAAGAAACAAAAAAAAATAAACGAAGGAAGAGAAGATGAGTATAATTAAAATTGATATGAATTCACCAGAGTTTCAAGCTGAACTTGAAAAAACAATAAAATTTACAGATAAAGTAAATGCACAATTTGGCTGGGTTTACAATCCTCAAGAAGATGTAAACGAAGGTGTACAGATGGGTCTTGCTCGTAACAAGATGATGTACAAAAAACGTTTTTGCCCTTGTTTTATGGTAGACACTACTGGTGAAAAACCAAAATCAGTTGATGATAGAGTTTGCCCTTGTAAACCAGCGATAGAGAAAGAGATTCCTCAAGATGGTGTTTGTCACTGTGGAATTTTCTGTACTCCAGAATTTGCAGAAAAAAAAAGAATTGAGCTAGGGATGGAAGAGAGTGTTCATACACATTCTCGTGGTTTAACAAAAGAGGAGTGTCAACTTTTAGTTGAAAAAGATGAGCTTGATGGTGATGAACTTGTAGCACTTTTTGAAGCACGTGATCTTGGTATGGTAAACTTTACAGTAGTTGATGTTCGTGAAGATATGGAGTGGCAAATGGGTCACATTAAAGGTGCTGATAAACTTGTACCAACAAGTTCATTTTTTCAAACTTGGGAAGAGGCAAATTTAGCTAAAGATGAGCATATTATTCTCTACTGTCATGTTGGAAGTCGTTCTGCTCATGTTGCAAGAATTCTCATAGATAATGGATATACAAAAATCGGAAACTTAACAAATGGAATCGTCGCTTACAGTGGTGAAATAGAAAGATAGTCAAAAAAATTAAGGATAAATTTTTATGAAAGTATTACTTATAAAAGATGTTAAAAGTCTCGGTAAAGCTGGTGAAGTAAAAGAGGTAAAACCAGGTTATGGGCAAAACTTTTTAATCAAAAAAGGCTTTGCAAAACCTGCTACACCAGAAATATTAGAACAGCATGCTGCAGATGAAGCACAAAAAGTACAAGATTTAAAAGATGAAATCGCTGCGTTTGAAGCAATATCAAAAAAACTTGAAAAAGCAGAAATTGTTATAACTAAAAAAGTTGGAAACAACGGTCACCTTTTTGGTGCAATTACAAAAGATGAAGTAGTAAAAGCTTTAAAAGAACAGCATAATATTGATGTAGATAAAAAGCATATTACTGATAAAACTGCTATTAAAACAGTGGGAGAACATGATTTAGATCTTAAACTCGGTCATGGAATCCATGCAAAACTTCATGTGGATGTTCAGGGAGAATAATAACTAATGTTTGATGCTACTACAATACTAGCCTACAAAGGCAAAAACAAAGCCGTTATTGGTGGTGACGGTCAAGTTACCTTTGGAAATAGCGTTTTAAAAGGCAATGCAACAAAAATCAGAACACTCCATCATGGGCAAATCCTTGCAGGATTTGCCGGTAGTACTGCTGATGCTTTTAATCTTTTTGATATGTTTGAAGAGTTTTTAGAGAATAAAAAAGGGGATTTACTTAAATCCGTTGTCGAGTTCTCTAAAGCATGGAGAAAAGACAAAGTACTCCGCCGTCTTGAGGCAATGATGATAGTTTTAAACAATAAGCATATTTTCATTCTTACAGGAAATGGTGATGTCGTTGAACCTGAAGATGGAGAAATTGCTGCAATTGGAAGTGGTGGAAACTTTGCCATTTCTGCTGCACGAGCATTAAAAAAACATTCCACTTTAGATGAAGAAGAGCTTATAAAAGAGTCCCTACACATTGCAGCAGATCTATGTATTTATACAAATCACAACATAAAAACTTTGATGTTAAAGGAAGATGAAAAATGAATTTAACACCTAAAGAGATAGTTGAATATCTTGACAAGTATGTCATTGCACAAAATGATGCAAAAAAAACTATTGCCCTAGCTTTGCGTACGCGATATAGAAGAATGCAACTTGATGATGAACTAAAAAATGAGATAACACCAAAAAATATTCTGATGATAGGCTCAACTGGTGTTGGAAAGACTGAGATTTCTCGCCGTCTTGCAAAGATGATGAAAGTTCCTTTTATTAAAGTAGAAGCTAGTAAATATACTGAAGTTGGTTTTGTGGGTCGTGATGTAGAATCTATGGTGAGGGATTTAGTTGTAAACTCCATTTCTATAGTAAAAGCCGAACAAGAAGAGGCAAACAAAGAGAAAATAGAGAACTATATCATCAATAAAATTACAGACAAACTTGTACCACCACTTCCAACAGGAGCGAGTGAAAGTAAAAAAGATGATTATAAAAGACTCCTTGAAGCGACAGAAAAGAGAGTTGAGTCTGGAGAGATGGATGATAAAGTAATTGAACTTGAAATAGAAAAGCTAAATATTGAATTTAATGACACAAATTTACCTCCAGAGATGGCAAAAGTTCAAGAGAGTTTTTCAAAAGTTTTTGCCACTATTAATAAAGAAGATAATAAAAAAGAGGTCACTGTAAAAGATGCAAAAGTGCTACTTCGCCAAGAAGCAAGTACAAAACTTTTAGATATGACAAGAGTAACGGCTGAAGCACTGCGCCGTGCAGAAACTGGTGGTATTATTTTTCTTGATGAAATAGACAAAATTGCCCTCTCAGAAAAATCACAAGGAAGAAATGACCCTTCTAAAGAGGGAGTACAGCGTGATTTACTCCCTATTGTTGAGGGAAGTAGCGTCTCTACAAAATATGGCACAATCAACACAGACCATATTTTATTTATAGCTGCTGGTGCATTTCATGTGAGTAAGCCTAGTGACCTCATTCCCGAATTGCAAGGAAGATTTCCACTCCGTGTTGAGCTAGAATCTTTAACTGAAGATACACTCTATAAAATTTTAACACAAACACAAAACTCTTTACTTATTCAATACCAAGCACTACTTGGTGTTGAAGAGATGACGCTTACATTTGAAGATAAAGCAGTAAAAGCCATAGCCAAACTTTCACACCGTGCAAATGAAACAGCTGAAGACATTGGGGCTAGAAGGCTCCATACTGTTTTAGAGCGTATTCTCGAAGATGTAAGCTTTAATGCTGATGAGTACAAAGGTAAAGAGTTTGTTGTAACAAAAGAGTTAGTACATGAAAAACTTGATGAAGTTGTCGAAGATGATGACTTATCACGATATATATTATAAAGAGGTAGTATGACAAAAGCAGGTTTCGTTTCACTTATTGGGCGTCCAAATGCGGGTAAAAGTACCCTAATGAATTCACTTTTAGGTGAAAAAATTGCGATGGTAAGCCAAAAAGCAAACGCAACCCGTAAACGCTCAAATGCAATAGTCATGCATGATAATGCACAAATAATTTTTATAGACACACCAGGACTGCATGAAAAAGAGAAAATGTTAAACCAGTTTATGCTTGATGAAGCATTAAAAGCTATGGGTGATTGTGACTTAATTGTCTATTTAGCACCTATTACAGACTCTACAGAGCCTTATGAAAAATTTTTAAAACGCAATAATGGGAAAATAAAACACATCATAGTTCTTAGCAAAATCGATCAAGTTTCTCAAGACAAACTTTTTAAACGCATAGCCTCATATAACCAATATGCAGAGCATTTTGAAGCGCTTATTCCTGTTGCCATTCCTCGTCAAGTTGGTCATAAAGATCTGCTTGACACTATTGCTAAACTACTCCCAGAGTCCCCTTTCCTTTATGATCCAGAAGATTTAACAAGCGAGCTAGTTCGTGATATTTATGCAGGTTTTATCCGTGAAGCTATTTTTGAAAACATAAGTGATGAAGTCCCTTATGAGTCTGATGTTATCATTGACTCTATTGAAGAAGAACAAGGAATAGATAGAATTTATGCAACTATCATTATAGAAAAAGAGTCTCAAAAAGGCATAATTATAGGAAAAGGTGGAGAATCCATCAAGAGAATAGGAAAGTCTGCAAGAGAGAAGATAGAACGCTTAAGTACTAAAAAAGCCTACCTAAATCTACAAGTAACTGTTAAAAAAGGATGGACTAAAGATAAAAACTTTCTCAAAGAGATAGGCTATGACCATGCAAAGTAAGTTTGTTGCCTTTTTTCTTTTTTTCTTTTTAACAACTTTTTCTAGTCAGCTTTGTGCCTCTGATGTAAAACTACTTACACAGTACCGTATGCATGGTATAGATGGACTTGAAAAAAAACTTGACCAAGAACTCTCAAAACAGAATTATTGGGAAAATTATCTTAGAAATATAGATACAAAATTTGGCTATATTGAATCTTACACCAATATACTTACATGCAATAAATCAAAATCCGACCTTTTAGTTTATGTTAAAGATGCTAATAACAGCTATGTACTACAAAAAGACTATAATGCATTCACTGGAAAAATGAAAGGTGATAAAAAAACAGAAGGTGATTTACGAACTCCTATTGGTGTTTATGACTTGGTAAAAAAAGTTTCCCATGTTAATAAGTTTTATGGGCCTCTTGCTTTCGTTACATCTTACCCTAATATATATGATAGATATCAAGGAAAAACAGGTCAAGGCATCTGGATACATGGAGTTCCTACTGACGAGAAGAGAGATAGTTTTACAAAAGGTTGCATTGCCATTGGTAATAAATGCATTAGATCCTTAAATAATGAGTTAGATATAAAGAAAACACTTCTCATTATTAATGCACAATCTAATTATAAAAAAGTTTCTAAGGTAGAACTTGCAAAAGTTCTTTCCCAGCTATATGCTTGGAGATATGCGTGGAAATACAATAATCTACAAGATTATCTCAACTTTTATTCTCCAGACTTTATCCGCTTTGATGGTATGAAAATAAAACGCTTTAAACGCTATAAAAAAAGAATATTTGCCAAAAATGAAAGTAAATCCATTATTTTTAAACAGCTAAATGTTGTGCCCTATCCTATGCATAAAAATACTTTTAAAGTAATGTTTAATGAATTTTATAAATCTAATAGTTTTACTTTTACTGGAAAAAAGACTTTAATAATGAAATTAGAGAATTCAAAAATAAAAATAATAACAGAGAAATAATATGAAATTTTTAACAACTCTCCTTTTACTCTTTTTTACTACTTCAATATTAGAAGCAAAACTCAATCTAATAAAAAAAGAAAACCCTGATTCTAATACTACCCTTTTAGTTATTGGTGGTATCCATGGCAATGAACCAGGTGGGTATTATGCTCCTGCTATTCTTGCAACACACTATAAAATATTATCAAAAAATGTATGGATAATACCAAATTTGAATGAAGCAAGTATTTTAAAATTTAGACGAGGTATTCATGGTGATATGAATCGTAAATTTGCTTTTATTAAACAAAATGATAAAGATAAAAAGATTGTTGAAGAGATTAAAAAAATTATTCTCCTCCCTCGAATATCACTTATTTTAAATCTACATGATGGTCATGGCTTTTACCGTCAAAAAAGTCAAGGAAGTATCTACAATCCTAAGGCATGGGGACAAAGTTGTGTCATTGATCAATGTAAAATATTAAAAAAAACACCCTATTTTAACTTAGGAAAAATTGCCCAAGAAGTAAAAAATGACATTAATAAAAAACTTCTAAAAAAACATCATAGTTTTAATGTCAAAAACACACATACAAAAAAAGATCATTATAAAGATATGCAAGAGTCTTTAACATATTTTGCTATTAAACATTATAAACCAGCATTTGCAATAGAAACAAGTAAAAGACTTCCTAATCTTTCTCAAAAAGTTTTCTATCAACTTGTTGCTATTGAATCATATATGAAAATTATGGGTATTAAATATACAAGAGACTTTAAGCTTAATAAAAATTCTATTAACAAGATAATAAAAAATTATGGCACTTTGGAAATAAATCAC
The DNA here is from genome assembly GCF_027056685.1 of Sulfurimonas sp. Taxonomy (GTDB): domain Bacteria; phylum Campylobacterota; class Campylobacteria; order Campylobacterales; family Sulfurimonadaceae; genus Sulfurimonas. The sequence continues at coordinate 108 of NZ_JALUKE010000092.1, read as the reverse complement.
AATATTTTGTTAAATTTAAACAATATAAAAAAATCTTTAAGCTATATTCCGATAAAATCAAAAAATAACAGCTTTAAGTTTTCCAATCCGTTGGGAAGTGTAAAAAAG
>NZ_JALUKE010000091.1 GCF_027056685.1 Sulfurimonas sp. | reverse complement strand
TCTTTGAGCAGTTTGATAAGCTCGATAATCTACAGGCATTTGTAAGTGATAATGCACAAAATATATATGGAATTTGCCCTGAATTTAAAGAAGTGACATTAGAAAAACGACCTTTTGTTGTTCCTCAAAACTATTCAGGTGTTGTCCCTATGTATGCTGGTGAAACTATTGGCTGGGCTATAGAGAGTGTCGATTAAAATACTTTTTTTAGAAGATGATGCTCTTTTTGCTGAGACAATCGTTGATTTACTTGAAGATGAAGGGTATGAGGTCTGTCACTCTCCAAATGGACAAGATGCGCTTGATGCCACCTACAAAGAGAAGTTTGATCTTTATCTGCTTGATATAAATGTTCCCCTTATTGATGGAGTCTCTCTTTTGGGAGATTTGCGTAAAGCAGATGACGAAACCCCTGCTGTTTTTTTAACATCACATAGTGACAAAGAGATGCTGCAACGCGGCTTTTTAAGTGGAGCTGATGATTTCATTACCAAACCTTTTGATACTACCGAGTTTTTACTGCGTTTAGCTGCATTACTAAGAAGAACGAAACGCAAACAGGCAGAGTGTGTAGGTCTGTTATGTCATGATAAGCTGCATCAGTCTATACTTTATGATGGTGTAGCGTTAGAGCTTTCAAAAAAAGAGTATGAGTTGCTTGTTTTATTGATGGATCATGCAAATACTCCTGTTCCTAAAGAACTTATTTATGATGAGTTGTGGAGTAGTGCGGACAAAGGTGGTAGTGATGGCGCAATTCGTGTCTATATAAATAGACTTAAACAGCTTCTCCCTGCTGTGAAATTTGAAAATATTCGTGGGTTTGGATATAAGCTTGTTCCGTAATCTACGCATAAATATTTTTATATATTATTTGCTGACTGTTATTGGCTTTGTCTCTCTTGTTTATTATTTTATTGCTATTTTAAAAATTGAAAATATTGCAGTTTTTGCGCTTATTGTTCTTTGTGTTGTTACTCTCTCGGCTGTTTTTATTGCTAAATTAGCAGTTGATCCTCTTGCTGATTATGTACATCATCTTCAGGAACTCTCAAAAGAGACACTTCACGAGCTCAATCTTCCCATCAGCACCATTACAACAAATACACAGATGCTCGCTAAAAATATAGAAGATGCTAAAACCCTCAAACGCATCAGTCGTATAAATAACGCTTGTAATATGCTAAAAGAGCGATATAATGAGCTTGATTATCTTATAAAAATGCAGAGTGAACAAGATGTAAAAGAGCTTTTTCGTGTAGATAAACTGTTAAACGCAAGAGTACTGTTTTTGCAAAAACTTTATCCACATATAGAATTTCATTTGGAGTTAGAGAGCTTAGAAATTTTGGGAGATAAAACGGGACTTAGTAAAGTCATTGACAACTTAATTGATAATGGTGTAAAATACTCAAACGATTCAAAAAATATTGATATTCGCTTGAAAGATGGTCTGCTCTGTATTGAAGATTATGGTATAGGAATGGATGAGGTAGAGCTTGTTCATATTTTTGATAAATATTACCAGACAAACAGAGATATGCAGGGTTTTGGCATAGGACTCAGTCTTGTGAAAAGATTTTGTGATAAAAATAACATTGAGTTAAATTTGGAATCATCTAAAAATGTTGGAACAAGAGTTAAACTAAAATTAAAATAGGATTTATAATGCAGATGAACGGATTTTTAGCGTATGCAGAAAATGCACTAGATTATGGCGTAATGGGAACTTTGATACTTATGAGTATTGTGACACTTTGGCTCTTTATAGAGAGAATGATGTTTTATAAAAGTGTTCGCATTGAAGATTATGAACATCGTGATAACTTGGAACTTGATTTAACCGATAATATCAATGTTATTTCTGCCATTGGTACAAATGCACCTTATATAGGGTTGCTTGGGACTGTGGTTGGAATTATGATTACATTTTATACTTTGGGTGACATTGGTGCAGTAGATACAAAAAAAGTGATGATAGGTTTGGCACTTGCACTTAAAGCAACGGCAATGGGCTTGGTTGTTGCCATGCCTGCCATTGTCGCATATACCATTGCTTTGCGTAAAGTTGAGCGTATTCTTACAAAATTTGATGTGGCACACGAGAGTGAGAGCAAGTAATGTCAAAATGTAAACGAAAAAATTTTAAGCGTTTTGATCAGATAAATGTCATTCCTTTTATTGACATCATGCTTGTTTTGCTTGTGATGGTGCTGACAACTGCGACCTTTATCAAGCAGGGTGTTATTCCTGTGAATCTACCTCAGGCTAAAGCAACAGATAAGCAAGATACAAAAAAAGAGGTTACGGTGTATGTAAACGCAAAAGGGGAGCTTTTTTTTGAAAAAAATAGAGTAAATCTAAAACAACTTGAAGCAAAACTCGCAACCATTTCAAAGAGTCAGACTGTTGTTCTTAGAAGTGATAAAGAGTCGAAATTTCAAGACTTTGTAAATGTTATGGATATTTTGAAAAAACTTGGACACGAACAACTCTACATCGTAACTAAAAAATAGACTGCGTTTAATAAGCCTTATTTAAAAGCTTAAAGCGTGGTTTTTCTTTCTCTTTTTTTTCTGCTGCTTCTATTTTTTTCTGCTCTTTTATAAGAGTAGTATTGACATCAAAAGATTTCTTTTCTATCTGTTTTTTATCATTTTCAAATAGCGTGGTCGCAAGAAAAAATAGCACCACAATAACGATAACACTCGCATAAAATAAAATATAATTTTTTATATGCCCTGATTCAAAAGGGTTTTCAATCTTCATCTAAGCTAGATTTCCAATAATCTTAAGTCGTTCATTCTCATTACTTACTTTTTCAATCTTTTGTACGAGTTCTTTGTCTAAAAGCATAGGTGAATGCTGCTGCACAAGTGCAATAATATCTTCATAAGCGCTTAAATCTACTGTTTGCTTATGTAGTGATGCATGTGCTATAAAAGAGACTATATCATCTTCTTTAAGGCTTGGTAGTGATGCTAAAATATTTTGCGCCATCATCTGTGTAATATGTGGAGTGTTTTGTAGGCTCGCTTCTATCTTACTTGTAGCAATATTTCGTTCAAGACCTCTATTGTAAAGTTTTTGAGCTGATTTTTGGACAATTCGATTTGTATTTTTAGTATTTGTTAATTTAATTGTATTTGGAAGAGATAAAACTGCTCCAAACGCGATGTTACTTATGAAAACGGTAATAAAAAGTATTTTGTTATTCATTGAAATTTCCTTTGTTTCTAAGTGTAGTCATATTTAGCAAACGGATTATAAATCATCTCTGTTTTTACATAAGTTATAGCCGTATTCTATAAGTTGTGAGGCTTTATTGAACTCGAAAGTCCCACATAAATTTCGTGCTACATTTATCTCTACATCTGAGGGGTATGCGGAGAGTTTCATTCTTGCAAGTGCTCCTTGCATTGTTTCAAATGATTTGTTCGCTATGACATACATTCCATCCTCTTTACTTATGGAGTCTGGCAGGGAGATATTTTTCATATACTCTTGGATTTTTTTAGAAAGGGGTTTGTTGCGTTCTTCTTTCGTGATGGGAAAAAGAGAGGAAGGCTCACCGCCCAAATTGACTGAAATAGTTATGTCTGTGTCGTCATGGAAACTTGGAGCAATGGGAACGGGATTGAGTACTCCTCCATCTACTAAACGATTACCACTAGAGGTTATAAAGGGTGTAAAAAACATTGGAAGAGATATAGATGCTCTCACTGCGTTTAGCAGAGAACCGCTGTTTATCCAAACCTCTTTTTCTGTGTCAATATTTGTAGCAACGGCGGTGAATTTCATCTCTAAATCTTCGATATTTACATCACCAAGTAGTTCACTGAGTTTACTCATCAGCTTCTCTCCAGATACCAATCCACCAGAGCCTTTAAAGTCTAAAAGTTTGAGCATATCTATAACATCTACGCCTTTAAGCCACTTTTCATAGTCATCAAGTTTTCCAGCTGCATAAAAACCACCAACAAGTGCACCCATTGAACAGCCTGAGATGGATTTTATTTTGTAGTTATGCTCTTCAAGATAGCGTATGATTCCAATATGCACAAGCCCTCTGGCACCACCGCTTCCTAGGACTAAAGATACTGTTTTTTTGTTCATATTTTTGCTTCTTATTAATAGTTGTTTAGTTGTATTTTAGCGAAATTTAGTGGGGAGTGGAGTTAAAGAGAGGGGGGGGACTGCGCTTGTGGTTTTATA
>NZ_JALUKE010000090.1 GCF_027056685.1 Sulfurimonas sp. | reverse complement strand
GTGTTGCAATATTTTGTATATCATTACTTTTAGTCGGTATAATTCCTTTAACATATAGTATAATAAGTAGGAGGAGACTATCATCTTTCATTCAAGCTTGACAAAATTTTCAAATAATATTAAAATACATTGTATATATATTTTAGGATTTCAATGTGTTTAAAAGTAAAACAATAAGATACAGTCTTGAAAAAAATGAGATACTCAAATCTACCCGAGATATATCATTTGAAGATGTAATTTTAGCACTTGAAAATGGCTATTTGCTAGATGATGTAGAACATCCAAATAAAGAAAAATATCCTAATCAAAATATTTTTATAATCTTGATTCAAATTAAAAATTATGTTTATCTTGTTCCTTATGTTGAAGATGATAAATCAATATTTTTAAAAACCATAATTCCATCAAGAAAAATGAATAAAAAATACAATAGAAAGGATTTCAAATGATAGATTTAGATGAATATGAAACTGATATACTTCAAAGTGTTGAAAATGATGAGTGGCAAAGTCGCGGTAGTATAGATAACAGAATAAAAGAGTTACAATCATATGTAAAGAATCAAAAGAAAAAAGCTATCTCTATAAGAGTTGGAGAAAATGATATTTATGAACTAAAGAAAAAAGCATTAGAAAGTGGTGTACCTTATCAGAATATTATTCAGATGCTTATTCATCAGTTTGCATCTAATAAAATTCAAATAAATGTTTAACAAGAGAACAAGGCAGATAAGAGAATTAATCTTTTTCTTTTTCTTCCTCTTTCATAACCATCGCCCTATACGCTTCATCTTTTGCAACCAATCCCGCTTCATATAAAAACTGACTCGCCATAAAATTTTGCTTTTTGATTTTGTCATATTTTGCATAACTGAGATAAAGTATGTCTTTTGCACGGGTTACTGCTACATAAAAAAGACGGCGTTCTTCATCTAAGCTTCCCCCTCTTTGCATTAGTTTACGGTTAGGAAAACGACCATCCATCAAATCTACGATGTACACTTCTTTATATTCCAAACCTTTTGAAGCATGCACACTTAAAAGGTTTACACCCTCACCTTGTGTTAAGTCGGACGAGCCTAAAATCATTGCGTTTAGAAATCTATCATGTTCAGAATATGGCTTAGAAAGTTCTTGAAGCAGTAACTCTTTTCTCTTTATTCTCGTAAGTGCTTCTGTTTTTTGTTTTTCATCTATCGAGCCATCTTTGAGCGTTGCTCTTTTTGTTGCTAGAACATCGCTAATGTACTTGTAAAGTTCTGACTCTGCAATTTTTCGCACAATAGTACGCGGTTGTTTAATACCTTTAAGGTCTCGAAAGAGCAGATAAAAGTTATGTAAAAAGGTAGCTGACTCTTTTGTCAATTTTGGGTATTTCAAAATTGGATTTTTCATAAACTTCGCTTCAAATCCAAGTTTTGCATATTTTCCCACCGCACCAAGTTCTAAGAAGTCATCAAAAAGACCTAGTTGATGATTAAGTTTTCTCTTCTCAAAAGGATTTTTTATTGACTCATCAGGTGCATAAAGTCCATAAAACATACTTCCAAGTCCCAAAGTTTTCAAGGCAATGTAGAGCTCTTTTGCCATAGCACTTCCGATACCGCGTGCAAATTCAAAGAGATGAATAAACGCCATCATATCTGACTCATTTACAAGCAAAGTGTAAAGGTCTAAAATAGCTTTAACCTCTTTAGCATCAAAAAAACTCGTACCACCCTTGCGTTTACAAGGAATGTCTAACTCACGCAAACCTACTTCTATACCATCGGCTGAAGAGTTGTTACGAAAAATAACTGCTATCTCTTCATGTAGCGTTTGGGTATCTCGTATCATAGCCGCTATTGCGTGGTACTGGTCGAAAAGCTCATCAAAAGCAAGAAGTTTAGGAGGCTGTGCATCGTAAATGCGTGTCACTTCAAGTTTTTTAGGGTAAATTCTTTCATTGTGTTCTATTACCCTACTCGCCAAAGAGAGAATAGGCACGGATGAGCGGTAATTTTTTGTAAGTGTTTGAACAACTGCATCAGGATATTTTGTTGTAAATGAACCAATAATGCCAATATCTGCACCATTAAAAGCATAAATACTTTGGTCATAATCTCCAACACAAAAGAGTGAAGGTGGATTCATAGCATCTATAAGTGTCCCTTGCAAGGCATTTGTATCTTGATACTCATCAACAAGCACCTCTTTATAGCCAAGGTCATCATCTTTACACATCTCTCGAAAATGGAGGAGCAAATCATTAAAATTTAAAAAACCATACTCTTTTTTAAGGGCTTCAAACTCATCGACAATATCCGCGTAAATCATTGCAAAGAGTTCATGTTCAGGATGACTCTCAATAAGCCATGCCTCAAAATCTTTTTCAAGCTCTGTATTTTGATAAAAAGAGTACATATCATAGAGGTAGTTACCACCATAAGCCGAAACCTCAGCATCAATATGTCCAAAAGAGCGTTTTTCATAGACAGAGCGAAAAAGGGTTTTAAGTTCTCGCTGCTGTTTAAGCACCACTCTTTTATCTCTCTTTTTCAGCCATCTATAACTCACGGCATGAAAAGTTCCTGCATCTATCTTCTTTGCAACCCCTGCACCAAAATACTCAGCCACACGAGCAACCATTTCAGCAGCAGCTTTATTTGTAAAGGTAAGAAGAAGTATCTCATGTGGTTCAACACCACTCTTTAACAAATGCCCAATTCTTCCTACAATAGTTGAAGTTTTCCCCGTTCCAGCCGAAGCAATAATAAGATTTTTACTAGCATTGGAGGTTGCTGCTGCATGCTGTTCTTCATTTAAACGGGATAATGGCACAAGATGTTCCTACTGCTAGATTTTTTAAGAGTGAGATTATACTTCTTTTACTATTAAACATTCTCCTTTTTTTGTGATATAATCCTCTAATAGCAAAAGATGGATGGATATTTATGAGTATAAATGAGAAAGAATTAGAAATACTTTCAAATGAAGTAAAAAACTCAATTGAAGAGTTACCTATTGTTACGCCTTCTGTTTATCGTTCTATTTTTGAAGAATATGCAAAAAAAGAGCATATCGAAATTGATGATGAAGTGGAGCTTTCTGAAAATGTAGTCGCAAAACAGTGTTCAAAGCTTACAACTCTTCAAAATGAAACCTACAAAAATGCCAATAATCTTAGTGAAAATACTTCAAAAGCCATTGATGCCATACAAAGTAAAGATACTGCAAGCCTGCAACAGATACTAATAGAGACAAAAAAACTGCGTGAAGAAGTTGAAGGCTTAAGAGCTTCTCTCTACAGAGATGAGCTCACTCATGCGCTCAACAGAAAATGGCTCCGAGATAAATGCCTTAGTGAAGCTTCAAACAGCTTCTCACAGAGTGGTGTTTTAGCTATTATTGACCTTAATTACTTTAAACAAGTGAATGACACACACGGACATATTATAGGAGATAAGGTACTCATTTTTATTCTCAATGAATTAAAAAAGATTGGCTATCCTGTCATTCGCTATGGAGGAGATGAGTTTATAATTCTCTTCACAAACTTTTCGGACCTTACAAAAGCAAAGAAATCCTTAGAAAAGCTTCGAGAAAATATCATTAAGAAGAAACTAAAAGCCCATAACGCAGCAACATTTACAGTAAGCTTTTCATTTGGTCTTACTGCGTTTAAAGAAGGTGATTCTCTTGATGAAACCATTGAAGCAGCGGACAAACATATGTACGAAGATAAAATCCAAATCAAAAAAAGAGTCACAGGCATCTAAGTGACTCTCTCTTAAAGCAAACCCTCACCTATTTTTAGATATAATCGCGCAATTTTTACTAACTATTACAAGGCGATTTCATGTCAGAAAACAGATACAATCCACAAGAGATAGAAAACAAATACTACCAAATTTGTGAAGATAGAAAATACTTTGAAGTCGATGGCAACAAAGCTATTCAAGAAGAGGGGAAAAATTTCTCTCTTATGATGCCACCACCAAATGTTACAGGGCGTTTGCATATTGGTCATGCACTTACATTTACACTCCAAGACATCATTACTCGTTACAAAAGAATGGACGGATACAAAACACTTTGGCAACCAGGGACTGACCATGCAGGTATTGCTACTCAAAATGTTGTAGAAAAACAACTACTTGCTGAGGGCACAACAAAAGAAGAGATAGGTCGCGAAGCATTTTTAGAGCGTGCTTGGAAATGGAAAGCTGAATCTGCTGGAATTATGACCGAACAACTTCGTAAAATGGGTGTCTCTCCTGCATGGGAGAGAGAACGGTTTACTATGGATGAGGGGCTACAAAAATCTGTAAAAGAGGCATTTGTGCATCTTTACAATGAAGGTTTAATTGTTCGTGGAAACTACATGGTAAACTGGTGTACACATGATGGTGCTTTATCGGATATTGAAGTAGAACATGAAGAAGAAGATGGAAAATTTTACCATATGCTCTACCACTTTGCAGATGGAAGTGGTAGCGTAGAAGTTGCTACTACAAGACCTGAGACATACTTTGGAGATACTGCCGTTATGGTTCATCCTGATGATGAGAGATACAAAAATATCATTGGAAAAGAGGTTCTTCTTCCACTTTTAGACAAAAAAATTAAAATCATTGCTGATGACTATGTCGATATGGATTTTGGAACTGGTGTGGTAAAAGTAACCCCTGCTCATGACCAAAATGACTACGAAGTCGGAAAACGCCACGATTTAGAGTTTATTACTGTATTTGATGAAAAAGGTATTCTCAACGATTATGCTGGAGAGTTTAAAGGCATGGAGCGTCTTGAAGCAAGAGAACCGATTGTACAGAGACTTCAAGAAGAGGGTTACATTGTAAAAATAGAAGATCACAAACACCAAGTAGGACACTGCTACAGATGTAAAAATGTCGTTGAGCCATACATCTCAAAACAGTGGTTTGTACGCAAAGAAGTAGCTGATAAATCAATAGAGAAGACAAACGCAGGTGAAGCTCAATTCTTCCCTCCACATTGGATAAACTCATACAATTCATGGATGGGTGAACTTCGTGACTGGTGTATCTCTCGTCAACTTTGGTGGGGACATCAAATTCCTGTATTTTATTGTGATGATTGTGGACATGAGTTTGCTTCACAAGAGGAGCATCCTGATGCTTGTCCAAAATGTGCAAGTAAAAACCTTACGCAAGACCCTGATGTTCTTGACACTTGGTTTAGCTCTGCACTCTGGCCATTTTCTACTTTAGGCTGGGCGCATGGCGATACTGCTATGGACAAGCTTTTTGAATCAAATGATATGAAAGATTTCTATCCAAATACCCTCCTTATTACAGGATTTGACATTCTTTTCTTCTGGGTTGCTAGAATGATGATGATGGGTGAACACTTTAATGGACAACTTCCATTTAACCATATTTACCTTCATGCACTTGTTCGTGATGAGCATGGGCAAAAAATGAGTAAATCTAAGGGAAATGTCATTGACCCTCTTGAGATGGTAAATAAATACTCAGCAGATGTACTGCGTTTTACCCTTGCAATTAGTGCTGCACAAGGGCGTGATATTCGTATGAGTACAGAAAAACTAGAGTTAAACCGTAACTTTACAAACAAACTCTACAACGCTACAAAATACTTACAAATGAATGTGGATACTTTTCCAGATTTAAGTGGTTTTTGTATTAAGAGTGATTTAGGTCGCTATATGATGAGTCGCCTTAATTTCGCTACAAAAGAGGTGCGAACTTACCTTGATGAGTATAAGTTTAACGATGCTGCACTTACCATGTATAGATTTTTATGGAATGAATTTTGTGACTGGGGAATTGAGCTAAGTAAAGCAGATAAAGGTGCTATTGTAGAGCTTGGTGCGATCTTTAAAGAGGCTATGAAACTCCTACACCCTTTTATGCCTTTTATTACAGAACATCTTTATCATGAACTTAGTGGCACAACGCTTGAAGAGTCTGAATCTATTATGATTAAGAAATTCCCTCATAAAACGAAACAACGAAAAGAGGAGGCAAAATTTGAAATCATTATGGATGCTATTGTCTCTATTCGCCGTGCAAAAGTGCTTGTAGATTTAGCAAACCAAAAAATTGCAAAAGCCTATGTAAAAATTGATGGCTTAAGTGACAAAGACAAAGAGATGATGACACCTTTCATTGCTCGTCTTGCAAAAGTAGAAGAGCTTTCTTTCACGCAAACAAAAATTGAAAACGCAGTAAGTGATATTGCTAATAAATGTGAAACTTTTATTCCTACTGATTCTATTGATTTAGCACCTATCATCAACAAGCTAACAAAACAGTCAGAAAAACTCGATAAAGAGATAGCAAAACTCAATGGAATGCTCAACAACGAACGATTTGTTGCAAATGCTCCTGCTGATGTACTAGAGAAAAACCGTGAAGCCCTAGCAGAAGCACAAAGCAAACAAGCAAAAGTGCTTGAACAACTCAACTCTCTAAAGGCGTAGTTTGTTCGACATAAGAAAATACAAATCACAAAACATTAAAAATGACATCCTCTCTGGGCTTGTCGTTGCTGTTGCACTTGTTCCTGAAGCTATTGCATTTAGTTTCATAGCAGGTGTTAGCCCTATTGTCGGACTCTATACTGCGTTTATACTAGGACTTATTACTGCTCTCATTGGTGGTAAACCAGGTATGATTAGTGGAGCAACGGGAAGTGTTGCTGTTGTTATGGTGGGACTCGTTGTTATGGTAAATGCAAAACTTACTGCTCTTGGTATGAGTGGTGACACCCTCTACATACATATGCTAAACTATGTACTCCTTGCTACCATTTTAGCAGGTGCAATTCAAGTGCTTTTTGGTGTTTTTAAACTTGGAAAATTCATTCGTCTTGTACCACAGCCTGCCCTCTATGGTTTTGTAAATGGACTTGCCATTGTCATTGCTATGGCACAGTTTAAGTTTTTTGATGGGCAAGGTGCAAGTATGTACATCATTGTAGCTATTACTATGCTTATTATGTATTTTTTACCAAAATATACAAAAGCTATTCCCTCTGGATTAGTCGCTATTGTTGTGCTTACTTTAATTGTCTATGTGACACATCTTGACACACTTACAGTCGGCTCTTTAGCAAACCTTTCAGAGTTTCAAGGCAAGCTTCCTCATCTTATTATTCCAGATACTCTCTTTAGTATGAGTGCCATTATTTTGGTGCTTCCTTATGCTGTCATTATGGCTCTTGTTGGTCTTATAGAGTCACTGTTAACACTTGCTGTTTTAGATGAAATGAGTGGCGTTAGAGGGAGTGGAAACAAAGAGTGTATAGCACTTGGATGTGGAAATATGGCAAGTGGATTTTTCGGTGGTATGGCTGGATGTGCAATGATAGGTCAAAGTATCATCAACTTTACTTCTGGTGGTCTTGGTCGTCTCTCCTCTTTTACAGCTGCAGTTGGACTTCTTGTCTTAGTTGTTTCCATGACAGATGTTCTTAATGCAATTCCTGTTGGTGTTTTAGTTGGAATTATGTTTATGGTGAGTGTTGGAACTTTTGAATGGTCTAGTTTTTCACACCTCAAACATATGCCAAAATCTGATGTGTTTGTTATGGTTACAGTTACCATCATCACTGTTTTTGCAGATTTGGCAATAGCTGTTATTGCAGGTGTGATTGTCTCAGCACTTGTATTTGCATGGAAACACGCTCGTATTTTTTCAAAAGAGTATATGGAAGAGGATGGTACAAAAGTTTATGAGCTTGAAGGTCCACTCTTTTTTGGAAGTGCTACAACATTTTCAGATACTTTTGACATTAAAAATGACCCACAAAAAGTTATTATGGACTTTAAAAATGCGAGAGTTATGGACTTTTCAGGTGTTGAAGCTATAGATAACATTGTAAAAAAATATGAAAAAGAGGGAAAAACACTCCATCTTCGTCATCTAAGCCAAGATTGTAAAAAAATCCTTACAAAAGCTGGTCCTCACTGTACTTACGAAGAGGATGATCCAACCTATAAAGTCGCTATTGACTACTAATAAATTCTTCTATCTCAGATAAATAAACTTATCTGGGATGACTGATCTATACTGTGGCATACTCTCTCCAACATTTGCATCTATATATGTCGGATCTGCTATGACATAGCGTTTGCCATGCACATGAACCCCTGCTCCATTTATTGGAATATAAAGCGCTGTTGCCATATGGTTTGAGTACTGCACTCCTACAACAGAGATACCAAAAAGTTTTTTTACAAGCCTTGCATAGAGTGTTGCCCTGTCTTCACAATCTGATTTATCATAGTAGAGTGTCTCCTGTGCAAACATTACTTTCTCTTTGCCAAATTGCTGTTGGTCTCGTTCATATTTAAACGCAGTCTGCACAAAACGCAGTAAAAAATCAAGTCCATAAGTCATCTTTTTTCCATCCAAATAAGGCTTAAGAGACTTTTGTATATCAAATAATGTCTCTTCTTGCAGTGGTGTAGAAAAATAGACGCTATAGCTCACTTGAGGATATGTATTCATAAAATCTATAAAGTTTTTATTGTAGCGATAGGAGATAGAATATTGTCTATTTTGCATACTAAATGTGCGTGTTTTACTTTGAGTATTTTGCACAAGGAGTGGTAAAGTATCTAAAGAAAAATCAACTGCTTTTGTTGCGTTTGGATATGATTTTGAGTAAGTATAAAGAGCGCCATGTATAGGATTTTTAGAGAGTAAAAAATAGCTTTTACCTTCAATTATATATTTTGCTGCTGCATAAATCAGCTGTTTTGTTCGGCTAAGTAGTGCAATATGTTGCGCATGTATTCCTACTTTTGTATCGTAACCGAGTTTATTGAGTAAAAACCAGGCAAAGAGCTTTTTGTCATCTAAATCACTAAAAGTTTTATCTGCTATCTTTTGCACAAGCAGATAAACTCCCCATTCATTAAGCTTCATACTCTTAGAACTCTTTTTTATCTCATATAAAAGGGGATTGTAATCACTTGATGCAAATATGCTAAATGCATTAATAATTCCATTTCTATTTTGAGGATAAAAACGCGCCCTTTTTACCTTTGCATCGACACTAAAATGCAGTAGTGAGCCGAAAAAACCCACTTCAAGACCTTTGCCCGTTTTTAGGAGTGGAGCAGCTTGTTTTTGAGCTTTTTTTAGCACTTTAAGATGAATATTTGGTCCACGAGCAAGAACTGGCTGTATACTTGCGGGCAAAATAACTTTTGGCTTTGCTTCTTTATAGAGCGAGGATGAAATAAAAGAGTTATATTCACTCCATTGTGATTTTAAATAACTCTCAAACGCAGTATCTTTTTTATCTTTATATTGGCTAAACGCAGCGTTTTGCACTCGTTGAAAATCTTTAAAACTACCTGCCTCTGCAAGGCTAAACGCAGCGATTAGTAAAAGACTAAAACGGCCAAACTGATTGAATGATTTTTGTTCCCCATCCCTGTTGTGTTGCACGATCCACATCTCCCTCTGTTTTATATAGTATCTTCGCATCACTTATTTGTGAAGAGCTAATTTTATTGTTTTGATCAATGTCATATGGACGAATCACACCGCTTATTTGTACAACTTGCTTTTGATCATCTATAAGAATCTCTCTACTGCCAGATATAAAATAGTTACCATTTTTAAGCACTTTTACAACCCGTGCCGATACTGTCGTTGTAAAGCTTGCATCTTTTACTGCTGTTCCACTCCCCTTAAAATTTCTTGTTGAATCTGTTTGAAATCCTACATTTGTATAGCCATTGAGTCCGCCCATCTGTGCTTGTATTCCGGAATTTGCTGTACCTGCATTAGAAAAAAGTCCACCACCAAGCTTTGAGCTATCTACATTTGAGAGTTGTTTTGTACCAGTATTGGAACTTTTTGCAGTTTCTGAGATAACAACTGTGACAATATCATTTACATGCATCGCTTTATGATCTGAAAAGAGTGGATTTTCTCCCTGCCCAAATATACTGCCCGTAGAGGTAAAGTCCTGTCTTTGCTCTTTTTCCGGCATCTGCTCCACATAAGCAGGAGGCTTAAAGTTTATCTCAGGATCAGTCAAATTTGCTGTACATCCACTAAATACTATCGACACAGATAACAATACAAAACTACTACGCAAAAATTTATTCATACATTTCCAATAAGAGAGACTAATTTTGCTATAATGATAGCAAAATTAGTTCCATTAAATTTTACAATTATAAGGATTGCCAAAAATGTCATTAAGAGAAACTGTTAACCAAGATGTAAAAGTCGCTATGAAAGCAAAAGATACAAAAAAAAGGGATGCACTGCGTTTACTTACGAGTGCTTTTAAACAGATCGAAGTCGATGAGAGAAAAGAGCTAAGTGATGATGATGTCATAAAAATCATTCAGACACAAATTAAACGCAGGAATGATGCTGCCACGCAGTATAAAGATGCAGGACGCGATGATTTAATGCAGCAAGAACTTGATGAGATTTCATACTATGAAGTATATCTTCCAACGCAACTTACAGATGAAGAACTTGAGAGTGCCCTCAAATCTATCGTAGAAAAAGTAGGTGCGACATTTCCTAAAGATATGGGAAAAGTAATGGGTATGGCTTCAAAAGAGCTTGCAGGTCGTGCAGATGGCAAACGCATCAGCACTTGTGTCAAAGCACTACTGGCTTAGTTTACCAATCATCCAAGACGAAGCCTTTTGGCTCGTCATCTTCAACTTTTTTTACTTCCACATTCTCATTTATCTCAGGTTCTTGTACCTTTTTGGGTTCTGCTTTTCGAATCTGTTGCTCAAACTGTAACTCAAGACCTTTACTTGTCATGATAAAACCATTGACATGGAGTTTTCCATCGTGAATTTGGTTGTGGTGTTCTTTACAGAGTGGTACAAGATTATGTTTGTTATCTTTATGAAAATGTCCTATAAAACCGGCTTTATCTGCAAGTGATTTTTGAGAGATATGATGCACATCTTCTGCAACTGCCCCACAAATTATACATTTCGTCACATAAAGTTCTTTATTGTACTTTGATTTTTTCTTTTTCACCAAAAGTTCAAGCTCATCATAATCATTGGCAAGCCGTTTTCTAATTGCGTTTGCACTCTCTAAAAACTCACTGTCCATATGGAGCGATTTGGCAAATTCAAGTCCATAAATGCTGCTTCCACTACCTTGTTGCAGCACACGGTTAAATATCAACTTATCACCCACCTCATCATACTCCACGCTCAAATGCAAATCGACAACATTATTAAGTCGCGTAGTTTCTTCCATAGTAGAGAGCTGATGCAAGTGCGTTGCAAAGAGAAAGAGACAGCGTATCTTTGCAAGTTTTCCAATGGCAGAAGCGACAATCGCCACCCCTGAGAGCGTCTCAGTTCCATGGCTTATCTCATCACCAAGTACCAAAGAACGAGTCGTTGCACGGTTAAATATATTTTTCAGTTCAAGCATCTCAACCGCAAAAGTTGAAAGCCCTTTTGCGAGATTGTCTTTTGAGACAATACGCGTAAATATGGAGTCAAATATACTAAACTTCATCACCGCAGCAGAGACAAAAAATCCAGACTGAGCCATAAGTACAGCGATGCCAATGCTCTTCATCAATGAAGATTTTCCACTTGAGTTGATGCCGTACAGAAGGACACCATTTATCTCATGCCCGTCATGCACACTCACATCAAGCATCACAGTTTTTGGGTGAGGCAGGTCAAGATAGTCACGATTTCCCATCACTATATCGTTGGGAACATAAAGCCCTCCTCTCTCTTGCACTTCTATGAGAGGATGTCGCAGCTGCATTATCTGCATAAAGTTCTCATCACGCTGGGCTTCAACTATCATAGGGCGTGAATGCTTGTACTCTTGTGCAACTTTTGAAGAGCTTACTCCGACATCCAAATCTGCCACATAGCTAATGACACGACCAAACAGCAGTGAATAGCGTCTCTCAAAAAGTGCTTGAAGCCCAATATAGCGCTCTTTTACAAGTGTTACAATTTTACGTCGGTTTTTCATAATGTTATCGGAGAGTTTGTCAGTAAACGCAGAGGTTATTTTGACATTGTTTGTCAGTTTTTTGACATTAAATTCTGCAAAGTATTCACTCTTTTTAAACGCAGCCTCAATAAGAGAAAAACGGTTTTTACTGATAGATATATAGTAACCTTCTTTTTCTAAAAGCCCCAAAGTAACTACTTTTGTGCTACTCGCTGCGTTTACAGCACGTAACAGCTCTTCAATTTTTCCGACTATGTCTTCAAAAGCAAGCAACATGACACTGTTTTCTTTGACAAGCGTGTCAATGGCTTCATCTACACCACTCATTAAGAAGTTTTCATCGACCGTTGCGTTTGTAAAACGGCGTGAAATATCCAAATCTATGGTTTTGGCAATATCTCGTAAAAACTCTTCTACCTCACTCTCATGAAAAGGTGTTTTTTGAATCTTATATTTTTTAACATACTGCATCAACTCTTTGACACTCACCATCGAGTCATACATATGGTTCATCTCAAATGGGTGGAGTCTTCCCAGATTGAGCCTACGTGCCAAACGCTCCAAGTCATACACCCCACGCATCATCTCATCCAGATAACGCACATGAGAAGAGACTCTCTCTATAAGATTATATC
>NZ_JALUKE010000089.1 GCF_027056685.1 Sulfurimonas sp. | reverse complement strand
GCTAAATACAGCCTTATCAAACTCAGGCACCATCTGCCCTGGTCCAAATTGCCCTAAATCTCCACCATTATTTGATGAGGGACAAGTAGAGTACTGTTTTGCAATCTCTGCAAAATCTGCTCCGTTTTCTATCTCTGTTTTTAATTCATTACACTTTGCTTCACTATCTACTAATATATGTCTTGCTGTTGCCCATGCCATACTTATTATCCTTAATTTTGTTTCACAAAATGAAGGGAACCTCTTTCTTTGAAAGAGGTTCCCTTCAGCAGGAGGCTCATCGCACTGGTGCGATTTTATCTGCTTTTTGTTTATGCAATTTTACAGTAAGTTTTATTACTTTAAAATTTATTAATCAACTTAAGTAAATCTAATTCATATTATAATCATGTAGTTAATTTTGTATTATACAAAAAATAAAAATGGAGTAAATATGAAAAATATTATCTTAGCCCTTATCGTTGCGTTTAGTTTTATAGGATGTAGTTCTAAAAGTGATGAGCAAACAGCGAATGCTACACCAAAACTTGTTGTAGGTAAAAGTCTCTCTGAACTTAAACTTAACGACCAAAATGAAAAACCACAAACAATCTCTAAAGAGACTAAAATTGTCTTTTTCTCATTTGCAAAGCCGACAGGTCATGCTTGTAACGATTTTCTTGAGTCAAAACCTGCAAACTTTTTACAAGAGCATAATGCTATTTATGTAGCAGATGTGAGTGCGGCACCTTCACTTATTAAAAAGATGTTTATTCTGCCTGACTTAAAAGATTTGAAATTTCCTATCTTATTGATTAACAATGATAAACTCTCTGCAGAGTATTCAAAAGGAATGAATAAAGATAAGATTGTTGTTGTGCATCTTGATAATGAAAAAATTGTTAGCATCGAAAATTTAGCCGATACAAAAGCGCTAGACACTCTCTTTCATACAAAATAGCAAGTACCCTCTGGGTATTTGTTTATAGAAAAGCAATAGAATCTACAATTTTATCAGGAACAACTCCCCGTTTTAAATCTTTTTCACTAAATTTTCCAGTTTTTACCAGTATCGCTTTAAGTCCAGCTTTTTGAGCACCCTCAATATCTCCCTCTATATCATCACCAATCATAATGCACTCATTAGGATTTACACCCATATCTTTACATGCTAAATGATAAAAAGCTTCGCTCGGCTTTCCTATAAGTAGCGCTTCTTGTCCACTTGCATACTCCAAGGCACTTACAAAACAGCCTGCATCCATACTTAGCTCATTATCAGCATCTTTGAAGTATCTGTTTTTGGCAATCGCCACAAGCTCCGCACCACTATTTAAGACTCTGAACGCAGCGTTTAGGTTTGCATAGCTAAAATTATCTTGTGCATCACCTACAACCACATACTTTTGCGGGTACTCCTTCATATCTTCAAAAAAAGCAAGCGCATCATCTGTGAGTAAAAATTTCGCTGTACTTTTCTTGCTTTGTAAAAACATTTTCGTTACATCTAAGGCTGTCAGTACCTCATTGGCATCTATTTTAAATCCTAATTCTTGAAGTTTATCTACAACCTGTGCAGAAGTTTTTTGTGTTGTATTTGTAAGAAATCTTATGGGATAATGCTCTTTAAGATGCCTAACTGCTTCGATGGCACCCTCAATGGGTACATCACCGACATATAAAACACCACCAATGTCACATAAAACAGCTTTTATTGATGAAGATAACATATAATCTCCTTATAAATCACTACATAAGCTCAAGCAAAACAGTATCTCGCTTTGTAGTCTCTACACGCCTACAAGCAGACTCAAACGCAGCACCCTCTCCTATGAGGATGCACTTGTGTTTTGCCCGTGTTATTGCAGTGTATATTAATTTTGTATTGTGCATAATAAAGTGCGTAAAACTCATAGGAATGACAACTATGTCATACTCCATCCCCTGCACTTTGTGTACGGTAAGTGCGTATGAGAGCATAAGATGTGAGCGAAGTTCATCATACTCATACTGAACAACTACATCCTCATTTGGATAAAAAACAAATGCCTGCTCCTCTTCACTATCTATCTTAAAAAGCAGTCCACTCATTCCATTGAAAATTCTTCGCTCTCTTACATCTTCCCCATTTTTAAAATCCTCAGCACTCCATGAATTCATATTTTCATTTTTTGTATGGACTACTTTATCCATCAAACGGAACTCTTGTTCCCCTTTTTTGATGCACTTTTTAGGGTTCGGATTAAAATACTCTTGCAAAACTTTATTTAAGTTTGTCGTACCTAAAGAGCCACCTTTCATAGGGGTAATTACCTGAAAATAGTTTAGGTACTCTTTTATCTGCTTATTGTTAAGTCGGTATCTCGCTTTTTCTATGGACTCCACAACACGGTGCAACATCTCTGCTATGATATTTTGAGAATTTTGCTCTCGCACCTCTTTTAACTCCTCTTGAGAGAGTTGCTGTTTTAGAGCATAGTAGTTGGCAATACTTAAATCTATAAACTCAAAGTCATCATATTTGGCTCTATACTCAGGCACTTCTCCTTGACGAATTTGGTTGGCTATAAGTGCAATGGCTTGCTCTTCACTCTGTCTATAAATCTTTGTAAGTTTTACAATAGGAACAAGGTTTAGTGTAAGAACATCACTCAAAACATTTCCAGCACCAATAGGTGGTAACTGGGCATCATCTCCTACAATTATAACAATAGCCTTTTTAGAAATCTTACTCATTAAGCGTGCGAACAAAGAGGAATTTATCATCGAAGCCTCATCTATTAGAACAACTGAATAGGGAAACATATCACTCCCCTCATGTTTAACTAAAAGTGACTGAATGGTCGCAGACTCAAAGCCTGTTGTATCGCTAATTCTTTGAGAAGCTATACCACTTAGGGCACAGGTCATTATCTCTTTTGCATCATATCTTGTGTTGAGTATCTCTAGTATGGTTTTACTTGTTGTACTCTTTCCAGTTCCTGCATAACCCACTAAAAAAAGAAGACTTACGCCATTGTTTATCATCTGAACTGCCTCTTTTTGTTCGGCTCCAAGCTTGAGAGAACTCTCCTCTAAAAAAGCATCAAGATTTTTCACAAAACCGCCGCTGTCATGCTTCGCTCGTGTGCGAAAATCATCATACAAAAACTTCTCAGCATCATAGAGCCGTGCAGGTGAAACTCTCTCATTTTTCATCACCACTATGCTCTGTTCTGCCACTCGCTCAACCAAAGCCGCTTCATAAAGATGCCTCTTATCAGTAAACCCAAGCATCTCATCAAGTCCACCAAAAAGCACCTCTTTTGCAATGCAGGAGTTCCCCTGAGCCTCACAATAGTTAAGCAATACATAATCCATCGCAGAACTTATGCGTTTTTCATTCTCTGGTGCTACTCCCATTTTAAGCGCAAGTTCGTCCGCGCGTTTAAAACCTATGGAATTAATATTTGTAAGAATATAGGGATTCCCTTTAATCTTCGTGCAGGGCTCATCCACATCTTTCATTGCTGTAGCTATAGTGGTGAGTAAAACGGGGGAGACTTCATAGGGAGTAAGAAATTCACCCAAACGACGCATAGAGCGAAACTGTTTCCATGAAGCCTGAATTTTTTTGAGGCGTTTCTCTTTTATACCTTTAAATTCCAACAATTTTTCGATGTCGTTATCAAGAATATTGACAAGCTCTTCTGAGCCAAAATGTTCAATAAGGTCAGCTGCAAGTTTTTTCGTAAAGCCTTTTATGATTTTATTTAAGAAGAAAAAAAGTTCATTTTGATTGACTTTTATGGCATCAAATTTAAAAGTTTTGCCATATTTTTTATGCTCATGCCACTCACCTTCAAGAGTAATGGCAGAACCTTTAATGTTTGAAACATCACTCTCAAAGTAGCTTCCGCTTACCCTTTCACCGCTCTTTAAAACTGCGATGAAAAAGCCGTCATCACCTTCAAATAGTATGCGGTCAATCTGTCCAATGAGTGTCAAAATACTACTCTGTGACTATTGCGAAACTTTGCTCGAGTATCTCTTTATGTGATTTTATAAATGTGTTGAGATCTTTGAGTTTTAACTCTTTTATCTTTTTTAATTCTATTTCGGAGTGATTAAGAGCAAAACCTTTGTAGTAGTCCATAAAAGTACGGTTGAGTCTTTGGCTCATAGTCTCTACACGAAGGGGTTCACTACCTAGTAAAAATTTCTTTGTTTGCTCCAACTCATCCGCGGTAACACCCTCTTTTACAAACTTAGCAATGACATCTTTTACAGTCTTTTTCGCTTCATCCATAGTATCAAGTTTTGTCTGCAAATATCCTG
>NZ_JALUKE010000088.1:9107-12921 GCF_027056685.1 Sulfurimonas sp. | reverse complement strand
AATATATAAACTAATAAAAGTTATTTTATGTAATTTTTTATTATAGCTATTTTTTTATTAAAAAATTCTATTTTATCATTACAATAATAAATTAAATCTATATAAAGAAAGGGTAAAATGATGTAAGATATATATATATATATAATATTTCTGTGATGGTGGACAGCTAGGGATTCGAACCCTAGATAGGTTGCCCTATACCCGCGTTCCAGGCGAGCGCCTTCGACCACTCGGCCAGCTGTCCTTTGTTTGAAGAGTGGTATTTTAGCTAAGCTAATATTTAATAGTGCTAAAACTTCTTAAATTTGTGTTATAAATCACATACGCAGAGTATGGAATGTCGATACAAAAGGCATCTTCAAGGGAGAGTTTTTGCACGAGTACCATCAAAACACGAATAACACCTGCATGCGTCACGATGAGAATATTTTCACCCTTTTGCGTAGGTAAAAACTC
The DNA here is from genome assembly GCF_027056685.1 of Sulfurimonas sp. Lineage (GTDB taxonomy): Bacteria > Campylobacterota > Campylobacteria > Campylobacterales > Sulfurimonadaceae > Sulfurimonas. The sequence continues at coordinate 12,465 of NZ_JALUKE010000088.1, read as the reverse complement.
AAAAAAGAATATTTTTATTCGCTCTATGTACTCTTCATAAGGCTCTCCATCGAGTGCATTTATCCACTGCTCAAAATTTTCGTACTTTATCTCATTTTGTGCGATTATTTCATCAAAACTGAGTCCTTCATGCTTGCCCCATGATTTTTCTCGTAGTTTTTCGGTGTAAATAGCATCTTTTGAGTGTCTAAACGCAGCGAGGGTATCTTTTGCACGCTTTAAGTCAGAACAGTAAATAAGGTCAAACTCTTTGTTAGCAAAATAGCTACCAAGCTCCTGCGACTGCGTTTGACCTCTCTTAGAAAGCCCAATATTGATGTGACCATTGTACTTTTTATGATATTTTTCCTCTACTTCTGTATGACGAACAAGGGTTATTTTCATACCAAGCCTACGATGATGCAGTTTAAGAGGATGAGCTCGACCATTTCTATGCTAAAACCGTAAATATCGCCTGTAAAACCACCGTATCGCTTCATAAAAAATGCTTTTATAACAAACAGGGTCACAAACGCAGCGACAAACAGCATCCACGCATCAAAGAGATAAATAACAAACAACGAATAGCCAAACGCAGTAAGTAGCTGCGTTTGAGTAAACTCCTCTTTTGCCAGCGTACTCATTCCGTTTGGGGAAACATAGGGGTATTTATAGATTGCAAAAACTACAACAAGACGAGAGAGTAACAGAACAACAGGCAAAAGGTAAAAAGCATCCAAAGCAATAAGTGAAGAAGCTTTAAGTATGAGAAATACAGCACCAAAAGTCATTCCCATACCACCATTATGAGGATCTTTCATCACCTCTAAAGAACGCTCTTTTGGCACAAAAAGTCCATCTACTGTATCACTCAAACCATCCAGATGCAAAGCACCAGTTAGCAGTACCCACAAAGCAAAAATAGTAACGCCAAGATGGAAATGTGGAAAATATGGCAGAAGTAATTCATAAATACCAAAAAGCAGAATTCCTAAGAAAAACCCAATAAAAGGATAGAAGGTAACAGCGTAACCATTAATGCCTTTATAAAAATCATGCACTTTAAAAAATGGTAAAATACTCAACATTGAGAGAGCTAAAGCGAATCCATCAAATACTTTTTTCATTTTAAAGCCATAAACATATTATCTATAAGTGTTTTAGATATTCTATAGCCATTAGCCTGTGCAGATTTTAAAAATACCCTAGCCTCTGCTTTACTAATAAATTCTTTTTTTATATTGAGATAAATTATTCCCAAAAGCCCCAATATTTTTATATTTAAATTTAAAGCTATTTTTCTCCCTTTTTTTTCATCTATAATCAAAGGTAATTTTTTATCAAGTGCTAAGGCTATAGCCTCACTCTCTCCATCATCTAAAATTATCTTCAACTCTTGTAATCTTTCTGATTTTTTCACCTTTAATATAGTGATAAAATCAGGCAACACAAGCTCTTTTTTATAACTTATCTCATCATATACTTTTTGAGGAATATATATTGTTGTAAATATATTTCTAAGATATTCAAACCTCTTTAAATCAGACAATATAATAAGCGTTGTGCTGTCACTCACAACTATCATATAAAACTATCCAAAGTACCCATCTCATCATCGAAATTATAATCAATTACATCTATACCCATCATAGATAAAAGACGCATAGCTTTTTGTTTTGAGATATTTAAAGATTTTGACAACTGCCCTAAACTTAAAATACCACTTTTATACCCATCTATAAGAAGTGAACTTTTTAAACCATTTGAGATGATATTATCGTCCAAAGAGAGTGCTATACCTATGGGTTTGCTCCTTTTTGTTATCATCGTATACTCTTTTGCTTCTAATGATTTCGTCAAAATTGCTGGATTTATTTGTAAATCTTTTATACCTATTGTTTGCATAAGAACACTCCTAATACTTACTTATGATAGTATTATAGTACAATATCTATTTATTTTATCTTTGTCGCTATCCCTGCCACAACATTGTAAACTGCATCACATTCACTAGCAACAAGCTGAGCCAAACGACCATTAATATCGACAAACTCCCTTGCTAATTTATTCTCTGGAATAACCCCACAACTTACATCATTTATAACAAAAACAATATCTTGTTTGAGTTGTAAAACCATAGAGAGTTCTGCCTGCATATCTTCGTAAGATTTTTCATGATAGAGCATATTGTTTATCCACATACTGAGACACTCTACTAAAACAGCACCCTTTTGCAACTCTATTTTTTCTTTAAGATTAAGAGCCTCTTCTACTGTAATAAATCTATCTTCACGCATCTTTTTATGTGCGTCTATCTTGTGTTGCATCTCATCATCAACAAACTCTGTCGTTGCTAAATAAATGGGTTTTTCATTGGAAAGTTTTTCAATATAGCCTTCTGCATTTCGAGATTTTCCACTCTTTATGCCACCTATAAATAGTGTTTTCATACTCTTTTACTTCTTCTTTTTACGCAGTTTTCTTTTCAACTTATCTATCTTATTCATCTCATGCTCTTCTAAAGAGATATTAATATTTTCTACCTCATCGCCTATCTTCATACTCAACATTTCAGATTTTTTCATCGCCAAAATTTGAGAAGAGAAGATACTTCTATGTCCTGAAATCAAAAAGCTAATAACAGCAGAGAGCGCTGCATAATGCGCTATATCTATACCAAAAAGCTCCACTGCCATAATGGTAGAAGCAATAGGAGTATTTGTTGTAGCAGCAACGACACTTACAAAACCTAAAGCAGCAAAAAGAGAGATATGGTCAGGGGAAATAATAGAGCCAAAAAAGTTCCCACTTGTTGCACCAATATAAAAAATAGGTGTAATAACTCCACCACTTCCTCCAGCACCTAAAGAGAGTGAAGTAAATATGGTTTTAAGTATAAAAGTGTACCAATGAATATTTTGATAATCTGCAGGATTTTGACTAAGAGCATCTCCAATAACATTGAGACCAAGACCTAAATACTGTTGTCCAAATACAATAGCTAAAAGCACAACAAGAGAGCCACCAACAAAAGCTTTTACATATAAATTTACTTTTATCTGTTTAATCCTATGATGCGTTTGAGAGATAACAGTAATGACAATATCCGAAACAATTCCAAAGAAGAGTCCTGCTAAAATTACTTTTAAAATCAGAGACATATCTAAAGAGACACTTTGAACAAAGTGCATATCATAGTAAGTGTAATCTATACCTAAAAACTGTGCAGTTGTAAACGCAGCAAATCCTGCAATGAAAGAGGGAAGCAGAACATCGTACATAATTACACCAATAATAAGCACTTCAACACCAAAAATAGCCCCTGCGATTGGAGTTCCAAAAACAGTTGCAAAACCAGCACTAATACCACAAATAACGA
>NZ_JALUKE010000088.1:0-9092 GCF_027056685.1 Sulfurimonas sp. | reverse complement strand
TTTAAAAGGGAAGAGACAAGAGAGGCCATGCCTGCCCCTATCTGCGCACCTGGACCCTCTTTCCCCACAGAACCACCGGCAAAGATGGTTAAAACCGTTGTTAATGTTTTAACAGGAATAACAGAAACATCTATTTTTCCTTCATCTTTATGTACCGCAGAAATAACCTTTTCAGTACCATGTCCCTCTGCTGTTGGTGCAAACTTTTTTGTGAGCCAAACACTTGCAACAAGTGCTACTGGAAGGAGGTAATAATAATCAAAAGGAATGAAAGAGCGACTTACATCACCATAAGATAAAATCTTTAAAAAGAGTGTGACCGTTGCACCAATTACTACTCCGATAATCGACGATAAAAAGACCCACTTTGAAACACTAAAAAATATAGCCGTCTGCTCAGTTATATGTCTTCTTATCATTAATCTACCTCTTTTTATGAAATTTCTTTTACTTATCTAATTATTACATAAAAAATGCAGTGCAGTTACTATTTGTAAGAAAAAATCTAAAACTTTTTCCAAAAAGAACTACTCAGTAACACAAAGACTGTATAGCACTCAAGTCTTCCTATAATCATGGCAATTGAGAAGAAGATTTTATCAAAATCACTAAAAAACGCAAAGTTGTCTGCTGGACCTACAAGAGAGAATCCTGGTCCTACATTCCCAACAAGAGCAAAAGCTCCTGAGATGGCACTCATAGCATCATACCCTCTTGCATAAATATAAACAGTAACGACAGCAACAGTAATCATAAAAAGAGTAAAAAAACCAAATGTAGAGGAGATTATTCTCTCTTTTTGTTTTACACCATCTACAAAAACAGATATGATGGTATTTGGATGAATAATTCTTTTGAGTTCACTAGAGAGTGTTTTAAAAATAATCACATGACGAATGATTTTTATACCACCTGCAGTTGAACCTGCATTACCACCCATCAAAAGTCCTACAAATACAATGGCAATAGCGAGATGTGACCATGAACCATAATCAATAGTTGCAAACCCAGTCGTTGTCATTACGGAGGCAATAGTAAAACTTGAATTCTTTAGAGCATCATAAAAAGAGTCTCCAGTGGTATCTACATGCACAAATGTCAATGCTAAGCTAAGTGCCAAAAAGATAAGTAAATACCAACGAACTTCTTCTGTTTTATAGCCTGAAAAATCTTTATGATAGAGCTTCAGATGTGCTAAAAAGTTTATGCCTGAGAGCATCATAAAAACAGTTGTCGTCCAGATAATACCATCTTGAGAAACAAAATACCCCATAGAATTATTTTTGGTAGAAAATCCTCCCGTTGAGACCGTTGCAAAAGCATGATTTATAGAATCAAACCAATTCATTCCAAAAAATTTCAAAAGTAAAATATCAAAAAAAGTAAGCACAAAATAGACAAGCCAAAGACTTACTGCGGTATCTTTTATTTTTGGTGTAAGTTTTTCAAGTTGTACACCTGTTGATTCTGCCTTAAAAAGCGAAAGACTTCCTGTTGGATTTATCATAGAGAGGAGTCCAACACCAAGGACAATAACCCCAAGTCCTCCTAGCCAGTGCATTAAACTTCTATGAAAAAGTATCATATGTGGCAAATCTTCTATGTTTGTATAGACCGTCGCACCTGTTGTAGTAAAGCCACTGATAGATTCAAAAAATCCAGATGCAAAAGAGACATGAGTATAGAGGACCAAAGGAATAGCACCAGCAATACCCAAAAGAATCCAAAGTAAATTGACAACTAAAATGCTATCTTTTATTTTCAAATTCAGTTCATGTTTACGTAAAAATAGCCAAACAAAAAGGTTAACGGAAAAAAAGAGTGAATCATACTCCAGAAATTCACTATAACGCTCATGATAAAGAACCCCTACTAAAATATCTAGCAAAAAAATTGCCGAAACGGTCATCCCAATGAGTGACAATATTTTCAGTATATTTTTAAAGGCCATAGATCCACTGCTTCACTTTTGTACTCTCTTTTGTTGGAGAAAACGCAATAATCAAATCATTCTCTTGCAAAATCATTTTTTCAGTTAAAGGGTAAACTATATCTTGACGCACATAAAAAAGTGCAGATTTTTCTGTAGATAATGGTTTTATTTTTTTATCTACCAAGCCTGAACTTTGAAAAACTTTACGCATAAAGATGATAGCCTTAGCCCCACAGTAACTTTTTTGAATAACAACACCCGTAGAGCTTACCTCTTCCATTATGGTGTTGTACGCACTAATCTTTGGACCACGAACAACAATAATACCCAAAGAGTGCATCAAATTATAGTACTCCATCTCATTATTTATGGCTACAACTTTTTTGATGCCACTCTCTTTTGCTTCTAAACATTTAATGATGTTAAACTCATCATTATTTGTAGCCGCTATAAAAATATCGGCACTATCAAGGTCTTCATCTTCAAAAACATCATGAGAACGGTATTTAGAGTTAATGATAGAGACTTTTCCCTCTAAAGCTTCATCTGCTTTTTCACATAGAGCCAAATCTTCCTCTACAAGTTTTACATCCCGCCCAACTTTTACAAGCTCTTTCGATATAGAGACACCTAACTCTTCTCCTCCAAAAACAACACAACGGTGAATTTCACTGTTTGTCTCCAACTCTAATTTTTGACATATAGCACGAATATCTTCTTCCAATCCAAAAAAGTAAACAAGGTCATTTGGAAGGACTTCTACAGTGCTGTCATGAGGAATAAAAAAATCTTTTTTTCTCTCTATACCTACAATAATAAAATTTTCTGATTCAAAAGTTTGCGGTACAAAACGGCTTGAAACCATGACCGATATAAGCTTATAGTCTGTATATTTAAAAAATTTTACATTATTTGCTTTTGGATATTGCAGTAGTGAAGAGATAGCCTTAGAGGTAAGTTCAACTGGAAAAATCAATTTATCAATATTGAGTCTCTCTTTTACATCACTCTCATGAAAAAACTCTTTTTGTAAACGGACAAATTTTCTATCAATATTTAAAACAGCTTCCGCCATTAAAACAGAGATAAGGTTGACATTGTCAAGATTTGTAACAGCTATAAAAAGGTCAATATCTTTATCTGTAAAACTTGCGTAGGTCTTAGAATCTTCTACATTACCACGCAAAGGCATAATGTCAAGGCTCTCTTGAATTCTATCGAGTGCTTCAGAATTTTGGTCTATAATGGTGACATTATGCCCTATACAAAGTGTCTTTGCAAGATTAAAACCAACCTTACCAGCACCTGCTATAATAATATTCATAGCCTATTTTACCAAGTCGCTATAGTCATACTTTAGTACATCAAGATAATATTTAGAACCTATCACTATTATTCTCTCATCCTCTTTTTTCGCACTCTTTTGAAATCTCTTCTTTATTTTATCCTCTTTCTTTTGAGAAAAATTATGCTTTTTAAGGTATTTTTTCAAAGAGACAACTTCACTTTTTGTTTCAATAACAGGTTGTGCTTCAACCTCAACAATCTCCTCTGGAGTAGTGAGCATAAACTGTGATGAAATACTGCTCAGTATATTTTTAAGTTGCTCATCTTTCTCTTTATAGATGCGTTCTATCTTCTCACGCTCTTCTATAAGCATACGCTCTTTTTGATCACGAAGCGTTCTTGTCTCACCCTCTAGCGTATCTATACGAGACTCTAATTTTGCATTTTGTTCTTCAAGATATTTATAATATCTATCATTATTAAGAGAGCTTTTTCGTGTTGGTGTTGCTCTTTTTGGTGCTTGCTTTTGCTCTGTATTATCTATTACAACCATCTTCACACCATTTTCAACTACACTTTTTAGTGAACCTCTTCGTATGCGGTTGTGTATTGCCTCTTTTGAAATTCCAAAATGCTCTGCCGCCTCTGCTACTGTCATATTTTTCACAAACAACACCTCAATTATCTCATATTGTCAAATACAAGAGGCGCTTCCCAATCCCCTTCTCTGACCATCTTCATTACTTTTTGTAAGTCATCAAGTTTAGCACCTTTTACACGAATAGAGTCACCCTCTATCTGCGCTTGCACTTTTAATTTCATTTTCTTAATGTCTGCAGTTATCTTTTTAGCCTCTTTAGACTCAATATAATCAACCACTTTAAAAGTTGCCTTTCTAGTCCCACCACTTGCATCTTCCACACGCAACTCGTCAAGCACCTTTGAAGAGAGCCCTTGTTTGAGTAATTTTGCTATAACTATATCTTTAAGAGCATCAAGTTTATTGTCACTTGAAGCGACAAGCACTAAAACTTTCTCTTTCTCTTTAAAATTGACCTCATAAGTCGTACCCTTAAAATCATAACGATTTGCAACTTCTCTATCTACCAAGTTTATTGCGTTTTTCATATTTTGCATATCTATCTTTGCTGTTATATCAAATGAGTGTTCTTTTGCCATCTTTAAAAACCTTGTATATTTTGCTAACAATTATAACACACTCTTGTTTGAAATCTTGATATAATATACAGATGAAACTTAACAAACGCGAAATATACAAAGCACGACTTAAACCATACGACTACTTTGCAGAGTTTGAAACGATTGATTTTGACTCACTTGGAGAGGGTGACCGCTACTATTTGCAAGATTTTGGTATTTTTACTACTGATTTTTTAGAGGGTGAATTTACTCTAAGACTAAGAAACGCAGGAGGACAAATTAGTGCCAAAGAGTTTGAATATATGGCAGATATAGTAGAGGAGTATGACCTTACACTTGTTATAACTGCCCGCGCAGGATTTCAACTCCATGATATAGAGTCCGATAATGTTTTAGAAATTTGGAAAAAACTCAATGCAAACGGACTCACAACATGGCAGAGTTTTGGAGACAATGTCCGCAATATTGTCACAGATGTCTATGATGGCGTAGGAAAATTTGCACATATTGAAGTCTATCCACTCATCCAAAAGATGCAAAATTACATTCTTAAAAATCCAAAATATGTAGGAATGCTCCCTCGTCGTGTGAGTGTTGGAATTTCTGGAAATAGTGCAAATGTAAACTCCTTTTTTGCAAATGATTTATACTTTGCACTTGCAAAAAAGGGTGATATTTATGGTTTTAATATCTATATGGGTGGAAAAAATACAGAGATAGCACAAGATGCAGATATATTTGTGACAAAAGAGGAAGTTGTTGATTTTTTCAAAGCCTTTGTTGCAACATTTTATACACATGGCTCACGCTTTTCACGCTCTAAAACAAGACTCTTTTATATGATAGAGGAGATGGGAATAAAAGGGCTTCGTGAGCTTATACAAACACAATACAAAAAAGAGTTTGCAAACGCAGGAGAGTTACAACTCGAACATGTGGAGTTTCAAGAGTTTGAGGAGCTTAATGATGGCACTTATGCCTACTGTTATCAAAGTGATTTTGGACGCTTAAATGCAGATGAAGTAGAGGCCATTAGTGACTTTGCCTTGCAACACTCAGCCCAAATACGAACAGGAAGTGATCAAAATATCTATATTTTAGGTCTCAAAGAGAAGCGTGTTCCGTTTGCTTCCCCTGCTCTTAGTGCAACAGTAGTCTCATGTGCTGGAAACCTCTGTCCTTACGCTGTTTGGAGCATTAAAGATGAATCAGAAAAGTACCTACCACTTGAAAAGATTTATAAACATCGCATAAAAATCGGCTTTTCAGGATGTGCAAAAGGGTGTGGCAGACACCGACATACCGACATTGGACTTATAGGGCTAAAAACAAACAACTTTGGCGATACTGATGGAGGCGCTAGAATTTTTATAGGAGCAGAACACGATACAGGAAAAAGCATTGCACGACAACTCTTTTCAATGGTGCCATTTGTCCATCTCAAAAGCACCATGACACTTATTATTAGACTTTTTGAGAAGAGTGGCTACCAAAATTTTCAACTCTATGCAGAACATATCCTCAACAACTATAGTGAAGATTTTTTAGCCCTTTGGCATCTTTACAATCTTAAAACAAAACAAACACTTCCTCTACCAAAACAAACACAATTCCAAACGCAGGAGCAAGAGTTAGCACTTTTATCTCAATATTTTGATGTGTTTGTTTTACTTGAAAATAGCATGAAAAAGAGTGTAAGTACTCTTGTAAAAGAGTTGTGGACAGTAGAGGGAAAAGACCCTCACTATAAACCACCTATTAAGAGGACAAGCTTTCGTTAGAAGTTACTTTCTTTTTTTCCAATAGTTAGGTTTTCTTTGAAGTTGCATGATAGCTAAAATAATAATCTCTTCATCTCTTTGGTAGTAAATTACTCCAAATGGAAAACGATTTGTCAAGCAGTTGGGAATTCTAAAATTCTTTGGATTGTTTTTTGAACTTCATAAGCGAACTCTACACCAAGATTAACTTTACACTCTTCTTCATAATAATCAACAGCGACATTTAACTCAAGTTCAGCATCTGGATGAAAAGAGTAAGCCATTTAAGAGTGTAATCTTTTTGCTATTTTTTGAAAAACTTCATCCCCATGAATAAGAGTTACAACATTAGTTTCAATATCGCTTTTTCTTTTGTTGACTTCTTTTACCCAAAGAGCATCTATTGAACTATTAGCAGGTGTAATACTTGCTAATAGTTTATCAACAATTTTAGTTTTCAAATCTATTGGTAAAAGATTTATCTCATTAAATAATTGTTCTTGTTTTAATGCTAACATATACTAAACTCCAATTTTTATAAGTTATTCTATCACAATGGTTTATATTTTCTCTTTAACTCTTCTAAAAACTTGGACTCCCATCAAAACTAAATCCTCCACCAAAAGAGTTGGCAAAATTTGGGTCAGTGTAGCCTGCCATTGTTGATTTCATTCGTAATTTTTCAATGTCGGCTTTACTTGAAATTCCCTGAGGGCAAACAAGGGTACACTCATTACATAAAGTACAGTCCCATACTCCATTTGTTTGAATAGTCTCTAACTTTTCAGTCGTGTCTAACTCCCGTTTATCACTTACATATTTCCAAACACGAGTCAAGGCAAAAGGTCCTAAAAAGGCTTCATTCAGACTATAAACAGGACAAGCAGAGTAACATGAACCACATAAAATACAGTCACTTTGTAACGCATTTACAAACTCATTTTCAGGAGTGAGTTGGGCTGATGTATCACACTCTTTCATCCATGCTTTTGCTCGTCTGTTTGTCTCTAATGCCTTGTCCATATCTACAACTAAATCACGAATAAGAGGAACATTTTTCAAAGGTTCAATGCTATCTCCCTCTTTTACTTTATAAGAACATGCAAGTACCTCTTTGCCATTGACACGCACAGCACAAGAGCCACAAACACTACTACGACAACCACTACTATACGCAAGAGAGCTATCTTGATCTATTTTAATTTTATTTAAAACCTCAAGAAGTGTTGCATCAGACATATCAACATCATACTCAATAAAATCAAACTCTCTTTGTATGCTTACTTTCATTATTCTGCCTCCATATAGTGTGCGCCACAACTCTCATCTCGTGCTAGGGTAGCGTTTATTACTGCTTTACATACATCAAGCATATTTCTAAACTCTAAAAACTCTGTAAGATTGGTGTTATAAATCTTTTTAGTATCTTTTACACCCATCATAGGGAGTAACTCTTTAAGATTTTCTATCTCTTTTTGAGCCTCAAGCAATTCTCGTTGTCGTCGTACAATGCCAACTTTCTTATAAAAAAGTTCACCAACACTCTCTCGTTTTTCATAAAAATTTATCTCATTTGTAAACTCTTTTACTGCATTAAGAAAATTTTCACTCTTTTTACACTCATAATCACTCCTACTTTTGTCATCACAAAATGTAAAGTTTGATGCACTTTTTCCAGCTTCACGACCAAAAACGACTATTTCAAGAAGAGAATTTCCTCCGAGCCTATTGGCACCATGCACTTTATGGTTGGCACACTCACCACATGCAAACAAACCATTCACACTTGTTTGTGACTTATTATCGACCTCAATGCCACCCATGGTGTAGTGTGCTACTGCTTTTATTGGTACTAAATCATACACAGGATCAACATTTTCATAAAGCTTTGCGAGTTTTCGCTCTTGAGGAAGATTTTCATCGATGAACTGCTCTCCTAAATGACGAATGTCTAAAAAGACCTCCTCACCCTTTTGCATCTCTGCATTTATGGCACGGCTTACCTCATCACGAGGGGCAAGCTCATTTGTAAATCGTTCCCCTTTAGAGTTTACAAGGTAGCCACCCTCTCCTCTTGCTGATTCACTAATGAGAATAGAGGAGTTTTTCAGACCTGTTGGGTGGAACTGTACAAACTCCATACCAAGAAGTTTCGCATCAGCCCTCTTTGCAGCAGCGATGCCATCTCCAGTAGAAGCAGTCGAATTTGTAGAGTATTTATCATAGATGCGAGAGTAGCCACCTGTTGCTAAGATGACACTTTTTGCAAAGTGGTGTTCTACCTCTCCTGTGCGAATATTGAGTATCAACGCACCACAAACACTTCCATCCTCTTTTTGCAGTAAATCAAGTAAAAATCTCTCATTGAGTATCTCTACATCTTTTTGCAAACATCTATCATAGAGCGTATGTAAAATTTTTAGCCCAGTATAATCCTGTGCATAACAAGCTCGAGGCGCTGAAGCACCACCGAGCGTTCTTTGTGCAATTTTTCCATCTTTTGTACGAGAAAAACAGACACCGATGCTATCAAGCCATGCCACTGCGTTTGGTGCCTCACTGCACATATAACGCACCGCCTCTTCATCAGCTTCGCCATGAGCAGATTTAAGCGTATTTGCAATATGTGCTTCAATACTATCTTCACTCACATTGGCAAGCGCAGCATTCATACCACCTTGAGCCATACATGTTTGACTTCGTGTTGGATACTCTTTTGTTAAGATTTTCACATCTACGCCAGCCTCTTTTGCAGCAAGTGCAGCACAAAGTCCTGCACCACCTGCGCCTATTATCAAAACATCTGTTTTCATTTTATCTCCAAATTTAGTAATTATTTCATATATCTAATTAAATATTTGTTTTAGATTACTAATCATTATTAAAAATTTCTTTTTCAAACTCTAGAAATGCTAAATTTTTCTTTTCTAAAACCATATTCTGATTTAATA
>NZ_JALUKE010000087.1 GCF_027056685.1 Sulfurimonas sp. | reverse complement strand
ATAAAAAGGAAGAGATAAATAGTAGCAGAAGAATTGTTTTTATATGCATGACAATCTCTCAATTTGAGGATTTGTGTTTGTTAAAAGATGGTACCAGAGAGGGGATTTGAACCCCTAAGCCGTGAGGCGGCGGATTTTGAATCCGCTATGTATACCGTTCCATCACTCTGGCATTTTATCTTTGAGGTGAAATAATAGTGATTTTTTACTTAAAAGTAAATAACTTTATGCCGATTTGGCTTGTAAGTGGAACTTTTATTGCTATAATTTAGCTAAAAGAGTAAATATATTATATGGAGGTATATCATGCGTGTAACATCAAGTATGTATTACCACAGTTTATACGGTACAAATAATTCAAAAATTAATAATGAACTTTTCGATGTTAATAAACAAATAGCGTCCGGATTAAAAATTCAATATGCAAAAGATGATGTTAGTACTTTTACGCAGACGATGCGTCTTGATAATGAAGTGACGACACTAGGACAAGTGAAAAAGAGCGCAGAGAGTGGTTATAAAGTTGCAAATCAATCTGATGTTGTACTCAATGAATTTGAAACCTCTATGAATAGGATGAGAACACTCTTACTCCAAGCTGCCAATGGAGCTAGTAATGATATTTCTCAGGATGCTATTGCTCAAGAGTTGAAAGGAATAAAAAAGAACCTTAAATCTTTAGCTAATACATCTATTAACGGGCAGTATCTTTTTTCAGGCTCTTCTGTAAATGTTAAGCCTATTGATGACAATGGTATATATCATGGTAATGACAAATCAATGAATGCTTTTTTAGGTTCAAACAATCAAGAGCAATACAACTTAACGGGCTCAGAACTTTTTTTAGGAGAAGATCATAATACTAAAAGAGAAATTACTTCTAATATTGTTAATAATAATTTGATTGACGGTGGGGTAATTACGACAGATAATAGTATTCGAGATTTTATGGGTGATATTGATAATGATAAAAATACGGTAAACAAAAATTATTTTTATATACGGGGTACAAAAAGTGATGGAACTTCTTTTAAAAAGAAATTAGAACTTAATGATACTGCTAAAGTAAGTGATTTGTTAGCTGATATAGGTAAAGAATATGGAAATAGTGGAAATTTAGATTTAGTGAATGTAACATTGAATTCTAATGGAGAAATAGTTGTACAAGATAAACAACATGGTTCAAGTAAACTTGATTTTCATATGGTGGGGGCTGTTGATTTTGATGGTACAGGTAAAGCAAATGTTGATGATGTTGATGCTTTAAATAGTGGTGAAAGTGATTATAATAAGGTAAAAGATGATAATGATGGAGATATAAATCATCTTTTTGTACATGAATTTATAACATCAGGATTAAAGCCAGCAGCAGGAGCAGCAGATAAAATTGAAGGTATCGTGTATGATAGGACACAGTTTTCTAAAAATGGCTCAAAACTTTCTTCTAATGTAACTCAGGTTTTAAAAGCAGATAATGCCTTTGCATCTCCATCAACAAAAATTTCAGAAGTTGCTGATTTATCAAAAGGAAATGCGGGAACACTAGATGGAACTGTTTTAAATTTGAGTGGAAAAGATATATCTGGAAACGATTATAGTTATGAAATACATTTAGAGAAAAATGATTCTGCTGATTCTACTAAAAATGGGTCTTACTTTACTCCAGACGGAGGAACTACAAAATATCATATATATGATATGGATCCAAATGGAAGAAAAGCAGTAGATGCTGATGAAATGACTTATCAACAGTTAATGGATACAGTGAATATGGCAGTAACTAATAATTTACCAACATCTGATACTGCTGATGAATATGATACAGCTATACAAAAATCAGATGTAGATGGAAAGACAGAGTTAAGTTATGATGGAAAAATCACTTTTTCGGACCAAACATCTAGTATTACAAAAGCAAGTATAGCTTTATATGATAAAAATAGTGATAATTTTACTAAAGATGCATCAGTTATGACATTTAATTCTAATAATGCACTTACAATCTCTGATCCAAAAACAGACTTTTTTAAAACAATAGATGAAATGATTGCTTCTGTATCAGACCATACAAATTATCCAGATGCAAAAAATGCTAACCATCGTACAATTGGAATAGAAAATGCAATCAAGAAAATGGATGATTTGCAGTCCCATGTTTCGCGCATGCATTCTAAAGTCGGTGCACAATCAAACACGCTAAATACATCCTTAGAGAGAACACAACTTCTAGAAGTAAGTACGATGACACTTCGTTCATCAGTTATTGATACCGATGTTGCAGAAGCTTCTTTAAAACTGCAACAATTGACTTTAAATTATCAGGCAATGCTCTCTACAGTGGGAAAAGTTTCAAAACTTAGCTTGGTAAATTATCTTTAAATTAATAGCTATACTTTTTTAGCTATACTTCATTTAGACTTCTTCTAAGAAGTCTATAATTCATTTGAAAGGTTCTCTACTTTGAAAGATACGCTCTACATTATATTTTTTGGTTTACTTATTTACTTCGGATTTTCTACAATTTTTGGTGATAGCGGCTTAATGGGTTCTTATGGTGCAACTTTCGCACTTTATAATAAACTCTATTTTGGTTATGTTGCTTACGCCTGGCTTTTTATGCTTCTTTTACCTTTATACTTTTCGTATAAAAATGCTCGTTTTGACTTTAGAGTTGCAGAACTGATTGTCGCATCTTTTTTACTGTTGTACTCATTTCTACTTGCACAGTCTCTTCTGGTACATGGAGCTTTTCGAGGGAAGTTTGGGGCTGATTTTGTTGATTTTTTATCTCCTTATATCGGTGTTTTTGGTTTATGGGTTTTTTGGTTTATTATTACTGCAGTTTCTATCATAATTTTAGCAGATAAAAACTCATCTCAAATCCTCTCCCTTGTACTCTCTTTAGTAAAAAATAAAACTCCGAAAATAGATTTTTCATCTGAAAAAGAAGAGACTCCTAAAAAAGAGATAAAAAAGAAAAAAAGAGAAGCAGTAAAACAAGAGGAACCCATTGAAATAGAAAATAAAACACAAAATAAAGAAGAAGAAAATCTTCAAAATATAACGCCAATAATGGATACTGAAATTGTTTTGGAAGAGGAGATAGATAAACCTGCATATCTCCGCCATGAGGAAAACAAAGAAGAAAAAAAGAAAAATATTCTTGATATTGCAACAGAAGTTAAAGAGAAAAAAGCGACTGTTATTGTCGATGAACTTGAAGAAAATACAAAGCTTTTGGCAAATATTGAAAAAGGTAAGGTAGCAAAACCTAAAAACTTTAAACTCCCTTCTATTGATTTTTTACAAAAACCAAAAGTGAGTAAGCATACGATTGATGAGAGTGAACTTGATGATAAAATCCGCTACCTTATAGATAAGCTTGCGCACTTTAAAATAGATGGAGATGTTGTACGAACTTATGCTGGACCTGTTGTCTCTACATTTGAGTTTAAGCCTGCTGCAAATGTAAAGGTGAGTAAAATCCTAAATCTACAAGATGATTTAGCAATGGCACTCTCTGCCGAGACCATTCGTATTCAAGCACCAATTCCCGGTAAAAATGTTGTAGGAATTGAGATACCAAATGAGACAGTAGATACTATTTATTTAAGAGAACTGCTTGATGACAAACTCTTTAAAGACTCCTCTTCACCACTTACTATTGCACTTGGAAAAGATATTGTTGGAAAACCTTTTGTAACGGACCTGAAAAAGCTTCCTCATCTGCTTATAGCTGGAACAACAGGAAGTGGTAAAAGTGTGGGTATAAACGCAATGATACTCTCACTTCTTTATAAAAACTCTCCTGATCAGCTGCGTTTACTTATGATAGATCCTAAGATGCTTGAGTTTTCTATTTACAATGACATTCCACATTTGCTTACTCCTGTTATTACAAAGCCAAAGCAGGCAATTGCAGCTCTTAATAATATGGTTGCTGAGATGGAGCGTCGCTATGAGTTGATGGCAGAAAGTCGTACAAAAAACATTGAAAACTATAATGAAAAAATCAAAAAAATAGGTGGTGAGCATTTTCCTTACATCGTTGTTATTATAGATGAACTTGCCGACTTAATGATGACAAGTGGTAAGGATGTAGAGATTTCAATTGCGCGTCTTGCTCAAAAATCTCGTGCATGTGGTATTCACCTCATTGTTGCTACACAGCGCCCATCTGTGGATGTTGTAACGGGTCTCATTAAAGCAAATCTTCCATCAAGAATATCTTATAGAGTAGGGCAAAAGATTGATTCTAAAATTATTTTAGATCAGATGGGCGCAGAGTCGCTTTTGGGGCGTGGAGATATGCTTTTTACTCCTCCAGGTGCAACTGGTCTTGTGCGTCTGCACGCTCCATGGGCAACTGAAGAAGAGATAGAAAACATTGTAGAATTTATTAAGTCTCAAAGAGAGGCAAACTACGATAAAAGCTTTTTAGTTGAAGAGAGTGAGGGTGGTGCTTCATCATCAAATGAATCATACGAAGAGCTAGATCCACTGTATGAAGAGGCAAAAAGTGTTGTGCTTACAGACAAAAAAACTTCTATCTCTTACTTACAAAGAAAATTGCAGATAGGATACAACCGTTCTGCAAGAGTTGTTGAACAGTTAGAACAAGAGGGTGTACTCTCTGCTCCAAATGCAAAAGGTATAAGAGAGATACTTTAGTGAAAAAAATTGAGCTTATATTTACAGAGCATCTAAACTCTTTTAGTGTCTTTGTAAAAAACTTAGAGCAACTGAGTGTTGTGCAAATTCAAGAACTGCAAAAATTTGTTCTTGTACGACATGGATATTTTGATTTTAATAGTTTTTCGTTTTCTATTCAAAAAAGAATTACAATGACAGAGTTTAAAAAATTAATATTTTCTTTAAATATAGACGCTATTGTTACACAAAAAGAGGTACTTCAAACAACCTCTTCTAAACAAGTTAACTTTGGAAAATACAAGGGTATGCTTTACAGCGAAGTACCTGATTCTTATCTGTTATGGCTTAAGAAAAACTACAATGGCGAAGATAGAGCAATAATTGTTTCCGAACTGAAAAAGAGAAAACTTTAAAGGTGTTACATTTTCTCACATATTCTAAGTAAAATAAAATTATACTGTTCCATAGTGTAACACTGTTGTATAAGTCACAATTCTTTAAGATATAATACTCAATATTAAACTTAACATAGGAATTATTATGGGATTTATTGAAGAGTATAAAGCAGATGTAGCGCAAAGAGAAGCTTTAGGTGTTCCACCTTTACCGCTTACTGCTGCACAAACTGTAGATGTAATTGAGGCAATCAAAGTAGGTGAAAACACAGCAGAAATGCTTGAACTTTTACGCAACCGTGTCTCTCCTGGTGTTGATGATGCCGCGTATGTAAAAGCAGCATTTTTAAATGAAGTTGCATCTGAGGAGCATCATGTAGCATCTATTGCACCAGAAGAAGCAGTTCAAATGCTGGGAATGATGCTTGGTGGTTACAATGTAAAACCATTAGTAAACTGTTTATCTTCAAAAAATATAAAAGTTGTTGAAGCAGCAGTTGATGCGCTTTCACATACTCTTCTTGTTTATGATGCATTTAATGATGTTGAAGAGTTACATAAACAAGGTCTAAACGCAGCAAGTCAAGTTTTGGCATCTTGGGCGGAAGCTGAATGGTTCACTTCAAAGCCTGCATTAGCTGAGAAAATTACTGTAGCAGTATTTAAAGTTGCTGGCGAAACAAATACAGATGATTTGTCTCCTGCATCAGAAGCTTTTACTCGTTCAGATATTCCTTTACATGCAAACTCTATGCTGGCAGCTAAAATGGAAGATCCAATAGGCACTATAAATAAATTAAAAGAGCTTGGATATCCAGTTGCTTATGTTGGTGATGTTGTTGGAACTGGTTCATCAAGAAAATCAGGTATTAACTCTGTGCAGTGGCATATGGGTGAAGACATTCCAGGTGTTCCAAACAAGCGTACTGGCGGTGTTATTCTAGGTGGGACTATTGCTCCTATATTTTTTGCAACTGCTGAAGATTCAGGTGCACTTCCTTTAGAACTTGATGTAACACAAATGGAAACCGGTGATGTAATTGACATCTTCCCATATAAAGGTGAAGCACATAAAAATGGTGAGTGTATTGCAACTTTTACTCTTCGTCCAAATACAATTACTGATGAAGTTCGTGCTGGTGGGCGTATTCCTTTAATTATTGGTCGTGGTCTTACTTCAAAAGCTCGTGGTGTTTTAGGATTTGATGCTACTGATATTTTCCTTACAGCTGAGCAACCTGCCGATAATGGTAAAGGTTACACTCTTGCGCAAAAAATGGTAGGGAAAGCTTCTGGTTTAGAAGGTGTTCGCCCAGGTATGTATGTAGAACCTGAGATGAGTACTGTTGGTTCTCAAGATACAACGGGTCCTATGACAAGAGATGAAATTAAAGAGCTTGCAGCGCTTGGATTTAATGCTGATTTAGTAATGCAGTCATTTTGTCATACAGCAGCATATCCAAAACCATCAGATGTAACAATGCACCATACTCTTCCAGATTTTATAGCAAATCGTTCAGGTGTTGCTCTTCGTCCTGGTGATGGTGTTATACATTCATGGTTAAATAGAATGGTTCTTCCAGATACTGTTGGTACTGGTGCAGATAGTCACACTCGTTTTCCTATTGGTATCTCTTTTCCTGGTGGATCTGGAATCGTTGCGTTTGCAGCAGTTACGGGTTCTATGCCACTTACAATGCCAGAATCTGTTCTTGTAAAATTTAAAGGTGAAATGCAAGCGGGTATTACACTTCGTGATCTTGTAAATGCTATTCCTCATCAAGCAATAAAAGAGGGACTTTTAACTGTTGAGAAAAAAGGTAAGAAAAATATTTTTGCTGGTCGTATTTTAGAGATTCAAGGGCTTCCTGATTTAAAAGCTGAGCAGGCATTTGAACTTTCAGATGCTTCTGCTGAGCGTTCGGCTGCAGCATGTACAGTACAACTTAACAAAGAACCTGTAATTGAATATTTAAAATCAAATGTTGTACTTTTAGAGCAGATGATTGATGCTGGTTATGAAGACCATAGAACGCTTCGTCGTCGTATTGCTAAAATGGAAGAGTGGTTAGCAAACCCAACATTAATGACTGCAGATGAAAATGCTGAATATGCAGCGGTTATTGAGATTGACTTAAATGAGATTACAGAACCAATTTTAGCGTGTCCTAATGATCCAGATGATGTTGCAACCCTTTCAGAAGTTTTAGCGTCTAATAGACCGACAAAGATTGATGAAGTATTTGTTGGTTCTTGTATGACAAACATTGGTCATTATCGTGCACTTGGTGAAGTTCTAAAAGGTGAGGGTGCTGTACCAACACGCCTATGGGTATGTCCTCCAACAAAAATGGATGCAAAACAGCTAACAGATGAGGGATACTACTCTCTATTTGGTGCAGCTGGCGCTAGAACTGAGATTCCTGGATGTTCTTTATGTATGGGTAATCAAGCGCGTGTTGCTGACAATGCTATTGTGTTTTCAACATCAACTCGTAACTTTGACAATCGTTTAGGTAAAGGTGCTCAAGTGTACTTAGGTTCAGCAGAACTTGCAGCGGTATGTTCTCTTCTTGGTAGAATTCCAACAAAAGAAGAGTATATTGCGTTGACTCAAAAAATTCAAGGTAAAGAAGATGATATATATAAATATCTTAACTTTAACCTTATTCAAGATTATAAACTTAACTAGTTTGTAATCTTAACGAGAAACAGATTTTTCTGTTTCTCATCTACTCTTTTATCAAATCGTAATCTTCTGGGATTTGTGGTATAAAGCTTTTTTCTTCTATTTTCTTATCTGTTCTTGTATTTGTAAAGTTTATAGTAATTTTATTATCAAGCTCATCCTTGTATGATATAGAGACTAAAATACCATTACTTATTGTGATTAAATAATTTTTTCCTTTAAAATTTGTAAGATAATGTGTATCGTCCATCTTTTTTGCATTTTTTATTAAAGAAAAAAAATCAAAATTATCGCCTATCCTTTTAATAATAGCCTGTTCTAATTCTGGTTCTACTATAACAATTTTATGAGGAAGTATATAAACCTCTTTATCTACTGGTGATTTGTATTGCCATAGAGCATATTGTGGTTTTGCTGCTTTAATATGCCCTTTATATGTAATGGTTTTATTATGGTCATCTACTATATTCTGAGTAAAATTAGCTTCAAAATATTGAATGTTTTTAATGCTTGCTTGAGCTGTAACTGCAACAAGTGCTAAAAATAGTAACTTCTTCATCTTTTTTCTTTCCTCTGGATTTGTAAGAAATTATAGCAAATTATCTATTTATACTTTTTATTATGTTTAATGTGATAAAATAAAGCAATTTAAATAACTACTATATAGTAAATTATATAGTATGACAATAAGGTTGCAAATGCTACAAGCATTCATGGGTAAGGTATTTGGTACTGCAAATGACCGAGAATTAAAAAAATATGTAAAAAAAGTTAATAGGATAAATGCGCTAGAAGAGAAATATAAAGCGCTTAGTGATGAAGAGCTTCAAGCTGCGTTTGAAGCTTTAAAGGAGAGTGTGTTAAATGAAGAAAAAACACTTGATGATGTACTCTTTGATTCTTTTGCAATAACAAGGGAATCATCACATCGTGTATTGGGTATGCGTCATTTTGATGTACAGCTTATAGGTGGTATGGTTCTTCACGAAGGGCGTATAGCTGAGATGAAAACAGGTGAGGGTAAAACACTTGTAGCAACTTTGGCTATTACATTAAATGCAATGACAAACAAAGGTGTTCATTTAGTTACGGTAAATGATTATCTTGCTTCGCGTGATGCAAATGAGATGGCGCCACTCTATAATTTTCTAGGCTATAGTGTTGGAACAATTTTAGAAGATATGAATGACCCTGCTCAAAAAAGAGAGGCTTACGAAGCTGATATTACTTATGGTACAAATAATGAGTTTGGATTTGATTTTTTAAGAGACAATATGAGTTATTCTCGTGATCAAATGGTACAACGCGGACATAATTTCGTAATTGTTGATGAAGTCGATTCCATTTTAATTGATGAAGCAAGAACGCCGCTTATTATTTCTGGTCCAACAAATCAAAATATGCAAGATTATATCCGTGCAAATTCTATTGCTGTACAACTTGAAAAAGAGACACATTTTACAGTAGATGAAAAAGATAAAATAATTCTAATAACAGAAGATGGGATTACAAAAGCTGAAGAACTTTTCGGTGTTGAAAATTTATACTCTCCTGAAAATGCATCACTTCCACATATGCTAGATCAAGCCCTTAAAGCAAATCACCTTTTTGAAAAAGATGTAGATTATGTTGTAAATGATGGTGAAGTTGTTATTGTTGATGAATTTACAGGTCGTTTAAGCGAAGGACGAAGATTTTCAGAAGGATTGCATCAAGCACTTGAAGCAAAAGAGGCAGTTGAAATAAAAGAAGAGACACAAACACTTGCAGACATTACATTTCAAAACTACTTTAGAATGTATGAAAAGTTAGCAGGTATGACTGGTACTGCAGAGACTGAAGCGACGGAATTTGCAGAGATTTATTCACTTGATGTTGTCTCCATTCCTACAAATATTCCAATTTTAAGAGCAGATTTGAATGATCTTATTTATAAAACAGAAGAAGAAAAATTCGGTGCAGCGATTGAGACAATAAAGAAACTTGCTAAAACTGGACAACCAGTACTTATTGGTACGGCTTCAATTGAGAAATCTGAACTTTTACATGAGCTTTTAAAAGAGAAAAAAATTGCACATACTGTACTTAATGCAAAGAATCATGCTCAAGAAGGTGAAATTATTAAGCATGCGGGTGCTAAAGGTGCAGTAACCATTGCAACAAATATGGCAGGGCGTGGTGTGGATATTAAGGTAGATCAAGAAGTAAAAGATTTGGGTGGTCTCTATATTATTGGTACAGAAAGACATGAAAATAGACGAATTGACAATCAACTCCGTGGACGTTCAGGTCGTCAAGGTGATCCTGGTACTACACAGTTTTATCTCTCTTTAGAAGATAACCTCTTAAGAATTTTCGGTTCTGATAAGATTAAATCTATTATGGAAAGACTTGGTGTTGAAGATGGTGAATATATAGAGTCTAAAATGGTGACCCGTGCAGTAGAAAAAGCACAGAAAAAAGTTGAAAATATGCACTATGAAGGTCGTAAGCAGATTGTTGAGTATGATGATGTTGCAAATGAGCAGAGAAAAATTGTATATAAATTTAGAAATCAACTCTTAAGTGAAGAGTACGATATTGCATCGAAAGTAAATGAAATTAGAGAAGAGTGGTTAATAAATCTATTTTCTCTTGCAGATATATATGAAGGTTCAGATGCAGAAGATTTTAATCTTGAAAAACTTGCTGAATTACTCAAAGAACAAACAAATTTCGATTTAGATCTTGATGTTTTAAAAGATTTAGAATATGAAGAGTTATTTACAAAAGTTTTAGAAATTTTAAAAACATCTTATGATGAAAAAATGAGTGTTATAGATGACGAAACACGACAAGCAATAGAAAAAGAGTTCTATCTTAAAGAGCTTGATAATTCATGGAGAGAGCATCTATATGCAATGGATAATATGAAAACAGGTATTCGTTTGCGTGCATATAACCAAAAAGATCCTTTAGTAGAGTATAAAAAAGAGAGTTTTAATCTTTTTGGCGAACTTATTAACGATATTAAGTTTAATACTATTAGAACGCTTCATATTATTCAATTTCAAGTTGAAACAGCAGAAGAAGAAGCGGCAAAACTTGCCCAACAACTAGAAGAAGAAAAACGTGCTCAAGAGGCGTTAATGCACTTTAACCTTCGTGATGATGTAGATATTGATGCTGAAGATGATTTACCAGTAATAGAGAAAAAAATAGCAAGAAATGAGCCTTGTCCTTGCGGCAGTGGAAAAAAATATAAGCAATGTTGTGGTAAGAGTGGTCCAAAAAAAGGTGCATTTGCCTCTTGAAGCACTCAGTAGTAATTTATCTTGTAAAAAGATTTTTACGCTTTGATAAAGAACAGCCTTTTATCTTTATCTCTGCGCTCCTCGCATTTTTAGGGATTACTTTAGGTGTTATGGTACTTCTTATTGCCATGGCACTTATGAATGGTTTTGATAAAGAGTTTAAACATAAACTTACTATTATGAACTATCCCTTGACTATACTTCCTAAATTTTATGGTTCAGTAAATGAAAACCTCCTTATAGATTTAGAATCAAAATTTCCACATCTAAAATTTAGTCCTTATGTTCAATCGTCTGTTATGGCAAGGAGTGGAAGAAAGTTAGAGGGTGGGTACCTCTTTGGTGTAAATTTTGATGATGAAAAGAGTGTTAATTCTGTCCTAAAAAAGGCTATTAATGGGCATCATTTTAAGAAATTTGATGTGCTTATTGGACATAGCCTAAAAGAAGAGTTTGACCTCAATACCAACGATAAACTTATGTATATTTTTACAAATGTAGAACCGGGAGGGCTCTCCATAACTCCTAAAATAAAAAGATTTCGGGTACGCTCTGTATTTGATTCTGGTTTGTCTGCTTATGATAAGGCTTACTCTTACACTACATTAGCATCTTTGCAACTTATTTTAAATATGCCACGAAATGAGTATGATGGAATCCATATATATTCACAAAATCCACATGAAGATATAAAAAGAATTCAAAAAGCGCTCCCAATTACTACTACAGTAAAAGGTTGGTGGGAAGATAATCTTAATTTTTTTGCTGCTCTTGAGATGGAAAAAACTTCTCTTTTCATTGTTTTGATGCTTATTATTCTTATTGCAGCCATAAATATAATCTCATCTTTACTTATGACCGTAATGAATAGGCGTGGCGAAATTGCATTACTTCTATCTCTTGGGGCAACAACAAGTGAGGTAAAAAAGGTGTTTTTATATCTTGGTGTTGTTATTGGTATTGGAGGAATAATTGCAGGAACTGTTTTAGGCTTAAGTGGTATTTGGATTTTAAGTAATTTCGATATAGTCTCTTTACCAAAGGATGTCTATCCTACATCAACTTTACCTTTAGATTTAAGCCTTTCGGATTTTTTCATGATTATTATTGGAGCTTTTGTAATTGTAGTTGCTTCTTCTTATTATCCTGCTAAAAAAGCGAGTGAGGTAGATATACTTACTGTTCTTAGAAATGAATAGGTATTATGCTGCTAAGCCGCTTAATGGCTAATAGCATTTACATTATTTACTGCCTTTTTAATTAGTTTGTAGGGCAGAGTAAGTGTTCGTTTTATAATATTTAAAGGTGCTACAGCTATATCTTTTACAAGTTGCGTTTGTATTTTTGGTTTATTGAACTTTCCTGTTACTTTTAATGTAGTGGAGAGGCTTTTACCATCAAATATAAGATATCCTACTAATGGAATCTTTGAAACATCACTTGCAAGGTCTGTTTTTAAATTTAACAATAAATTGATTTTATTTTGTTCTATATTTGCAGTTCCTTTTCCTACAATTTTTAACTCTTTTGAATTGAGATAAAAGTCAGAAATGTTCATCAATCCATTTTTAGATGAAAAATTAAGATAAGCATTTTTTACATATAGTCCATCTTTATTGTAGTTTGGTAAAGAAAAGGTTACTAAAGAAGGAATTGTATTGACAAAAGCAAGAATATTATTTAAGAGTTTATAATCAACTATTGTTGTCTTGTTTATAAAGAAAACGCCTGAGTAATTATTAAAAGTTCCCTGCATAGAAAAATCCAATCTCCCTCCCTTAAATTTTGAGAATGCTGAGAACTGTTCCATAAATCTGTCATTAAAATTTTTTCCATAGAGATAAAATTTACTGTTAGCAAATCTAAAACCAGCTTGCCCTTCTTTATATGTTAATTGTGCAGTAATGATATTGTTAATATAT
>NZ_JALUKE010000086.1 GCF_027056685.1 Sulfurimonas sp. | reverse complement strand
GGCATTTTTTGTTAAGCGTGATGATCTTATTGACCCTCATTTAGCAGGAAATAAATACCGAAAGCTTTATACTCTTTTACAAACTCCCTCTTCGACTTACGATACTATTGTCTCTTATGGTGGCACTCAATCAAACGCAATGCTGGCAATAGCAGCCATGGCACAAAAAAAAGAGTGGAATTTTACTTACTATACAAAACAACTCTCCCAAACGCAGCGTAAGCAGCTTAGTGGCAATTTTGCACATGCCTTAGCTCTTGGAATGAGGCATATTGAGCTTGAAGATGCACTCTATAGAGACTATATTGCTTCACTGCGTCTGACGGCTGATAGTAGAACTTTTGTAGTAGATCAGGGTGGTGCTATAAGTGAAGCAAAAGTAGGGCTTGAAGTTTTAGCGCAGGAGATAAAGAGGCAAAAAAAGAGTGGTGCAATAGAGAGTGATATTTACTCTCTTGCTACACCTTCTGGTACGGGAACAACAGCACTTTTTTTGGCTCTTGCACTTCCTGAGTATAAAGTTTATACAACGCCATGTATTGGAGATGTTGCCTATTTAAAAGAGCAGATGAGTGCTCTTGCAGAATTACCTCAAAATCTGATTATTCTTCCTCCAAAAAAGAAATACCATTTTGCAAAGCCTTATAAAGAATTTTTAGAGATATATAAAAAACTCTTAAAAAGTGGGGTGGAGTTTGACCTGCTCTATGCTCCTGCAATGTTTGAAGCTCTTTTAGAACAAACGAATGAAAAGATATTATATATTCATAGTGGAGGAGTAAGTGGTAATGAGAGCATGCTTGCGCGCTACTCTCAAAAAGGGTGGAGTTAGTTTATAAAAGTAATGTTCTCTGTGAGGGGAACTCTTTTAGGCTGATATGCGTTGATTTTTGCATCTTTATCTTCATAGCCTAAAACTACGCTGTATAAAAGGGCAAGATTTTCAGGTACACCAAGTTCTTTGGCAATAACGCGCCCAAACTCTGTAGTAGAGCCTTGCGGACAAGTAGCTACGCCAAACTCATGTGCTGCAAGCATAATGCTTTGCATATAAGCACCACAATCTATAAGTACCCCTTGTGCTTCATTAATATTCTCTTTTTCTGTAAAAACAAAAAATACAGTTTGTGCGCCAAACCATCTAAAATTATCTTTCCACATCTCTATGCGTGTTTCATTGTCTTTTCTATCAACTTCCATAAGTTTATAGAGTCCTGCACCTGTAATAATACGGCGTTTTTTATAAGGATTTACCCAATTTACAGGATAGTATTGAATAAACTGATCATGTGCAACACCTGCATCCATTTTTTCAATAACAGCATCGCCAACTTTTTTAAGCACTTCTTTGTTTGATACTGCATAAGTCACCCATGGTTGCATATTTGCACCACTTGGCGTCATTGCAGCAGCCTGCAGAATCTTCTCTTGAATCTCTGCTTCAACTGGTTTTGGTAAATATGCTCTTTTTGATGAACGATTTTGTAAGGCTTCTATAACAGATGGCATTAACAGTCCTAAAGTTTTTATAGAATTATACATAATGAGCAATTATATATAGATAAAAGGTTATGAAGATTATAATTTGTTAGTGCAACTTAAGTCGCAAAAGTTTGTGAATGAAGTATGTATAATACCAGCAGAAAAAATAATTTATAAGGATTTTACAATGAATAATATATTTGAAAAACTAACACATAATATGAGTGAATCAATTGAGAGTTCTGTCTCTTTGGCACTTCATAATAAAAATCAAGAAGTGACGCCAATACACTTTTTATGGGCACTTTTAACAAATTCTGATTCACTGCTAAATCAAATGTTTAATAAAATGGGGATAGACAAAGTTGCGATGGAGCTTGATATTAAAAGTATGGCCCAAAAGCTTCCAAAATCTTCAAGCGTTACAAAAGAGAGCATAAAACTTTCTCATGAATTTGTAAAAACTTTGCAAAATGCAGAGGGTTTAATGGCAAAAAATGGGGACTCTTATCTTGCTGTTGATACTTATTTACTTGCTAATTTACAGAGTGCGCCATTCTCTGAAATATTGCCAAAATATGTAAATACAATGGATTTGGCAAAAGAGATAGAGGCTGCGCGTGGTGGGGCGAAAATTGACTCTCAAAGTGCAGATGAAACTTTAGAATCTCTTGCAAAGTATGGTATTGATTTGACAAAAGAGGCAGCAGAGGGAAAACTCTCTCCTGTTATTGGTCGAGATGAAGAGATTGCTCGTACTATGCAGATTTTAATCCGTAAAACGAAAAACAACCCAATGTTACTGGGTGAGCCAGGAGTTGGTAAAACAGCACTTGTCGAAGGACTTGCACAAAGAATTCACAGTGGAGATGTTCCAACATCATTACAAAATAAAAAGCTGATAGCTCTTGATATGTCTGCACTTATTGCCGGTGCAAAGTATCGTGGTGAATTTGAAGATAGACTTAAAGCAGTTATTGATGAAGTAAAAGAGAGTGGAAATATCATCCTCTTTATTGATGAAATTCATACTATTGTTGGTGCAGGTGCATCTGAGGGTTCTATGGATGCGGCAAATATCTTAAAACCTGCTCTTGCTCGTGGTGAATTACATACTATTGGTGCGACAACGCTTAAAGAGTATAGAAAATACTTTGAAAAAGATGCAGCATTGCAACGCCGTTTCTTGCCAATTTCTGTGGATGAGCCAACTGTAAATCAATCTTTGCAAATTCTTCGTGGAATTAAAGAGAGACTTGAAGCACATCATAATGTAAACATTACAGATAGTGCATTGGTTGCTGCTGCGAAATTATCTGATAGATATATTGCAGATAGATTTTTGCCAGATAAAGCGATTGATTTAATTGATGAGGCTGCGGCAGAACTTAAAATGCAAATAGAGTCTGAACCAAATGAACTAAGCGCGGCTAAACGCAAACTCTCAGAGCTTATGGTCGAAAAAGAGGCACTTAAAATGGAGAAAACTCCATCAAATGAAAAACGCCTCCAAGAGATTGAAAAAGAGCTTGCGGATGTGGAAGAAAAAGTACGAAGTTTAGAGACTCAGTTTCATGGAGAAAAAGAGGTATTTGAAAAAATATCTGCTATTAAAGTGGAAATAGAAGCTAAACGCCGTGAAGCAGAACTTGCAAAAGCACAGTCTGATTTTAACCGTGCAGCAGAGATTGAGTATGGTGAAATTCCTAAGTTGAGTGATGAAGAAAAAGCACTCAATGAAAAATGGGATAGAATGCAAGAGGCAGGAACACTACTTAAAAACTCTGTAGATGAAGAGTCTATTGCTTCTATTGTCAGTAGATGGACAGGTATTGCTGTAACAAAAATGTTGCAAAGCGAAAAAGATAAAATCTTAAATGTGGAAGAGGAGCTAAATAAAACTGTAATTGGTCAAGGAAGAGCGACTCATGCCGTATCTCGTGCTATTAAACGAAATAAAGCAGGATTAAGTGATAAAAATAGACCAATAGGAAGCTTTTTGTTCCTTGGGCCAACAGGTGTTGGTAAAACACAAACGGCTAAGACTTTGGCGAAATTTCTCTTTGACTCTGAAGATGCTATGATTAGAATAGATATGAGTGAGTATATGGAGAAACATGCAGTATCTCGTTTGGTTGGTGCAGCACCAGGATATGTTGGTTATGAAGAGGGTGGACAGCTTACTGAAGCAGTAAGAAGAAAACCTTACAGCGTAATTTTGTTTGATGAGGTAGAAAAAGCACATCCAGATGTTTTTAACATTCTTTTACAAGTTCTTGATGATGGTCGTTTGACAGATAATAAAGGAGTAACAGTAGATTTTACAAATACTATTATCATCTTAACATCAAATATTGCGAGTGATAAAATCATCAATAATCCGCAAGGAAAAGAGCTTGATGATATGGTAATGGCTGAGTTAAAACAGGCTTTTAAACCAGAATTTTTAAATAGACTTGATGATGTGGTTATTTTTAATGCACTAGGTCAAGAGCAGATTAAAGGAATTGTAGAGATATTCTTTAATGATATTAAAAACAAAGTAAAAGAGCGTGATATTGAACTTGTTCTCTCAGAAGATGCGAAAGAGTATATTGCTGAAGCTGGATTTGACCCAGTTTATGGTGCTCGTCCTCTAAAAAGAGCGCTTTATGAGATTGTAGAGGACCGTTTGGCTGACCTTATTTTAGAAGGTAGAGTCAGTGAAGGTTCTCGTGTAGAGTTTACTGTGGTAAATGGTGAAGTGGAAGTTAAAATCTCTTAAGAGGTTTTAACCACATTTTAAGCAAACTTTCAATAAAATTGCGGACTTAAATTAAATAAGGATATGTCAAATGAAAAGAACATACCAACCCCATAACACACCTAGAAAAAGAACACATGGTTTTAGAGCAAGAATGGCTACTAAAAATGGTCGTAATGTGATTAATCGTCGTCGTGCTAAAGGTCGTAAAAAATTGTCAGTATAGGCGGATTTTATACACTAAAACTTCATAAAGAGTTTCAGTATATTTACAATAAAGGAAAAAATCAACATTCATCGAGTGTCGTTCTTTTTTTCCTTCCTCAAAAAGGAATTCACAAAGTAGGTTTTACTGCTACCAAAAAACTTGGTAATGCAGTAAAGCGCAACCGTGCGAAGCGTCGTATGCGTGCACTCTTTCGTGAACATTCCGATTCTCTCAAAGATGGTACATATATATTTGTTGCAAAAATAGGATTGTTTGAACGCTCTTACGAAGAGTTTCAACATGATTTTCAAAAGGTACTCACCCGTGCGAAAAGTTTTACTTAAAATTTTATGGTTTTACCAGAAGTTTTTTACTCTTATTGGTTACGGTTCGTGTCGTTATTACCCAACTTGTAGCGAATATGCACGTATTCATTTTGAAAATAACTCAATTTCAAGTGCATTTTACCACTCTTTTACTAGAATACTACGTTGCAATCAACTTTTTGATGGTGGTATAGAGTATCCTCTTTTAGACAAACTCTTATTAAAGCCCAAAAATCTTGATGTTGATTCTATAAAATACTGGTTGGTTCCCAATAAAAAAAACCGTTATTACATTATAAAAAATTTTTCATATAAAGGGTAATTTGTGTTAGACAAAATGTCACCAAATCAAAGATTAATAGTCGCTGTACTATTAGCTGTAATTTTTTTCGTAGGATATACTGCGATATTTCCGCCAAAAGAGAGTGCTGTAGCAAAAGAAGCTAAAGCAAATAGTGTTGTAACAACAAAAGAGAATACAGATGTTGCAAAAAAAGTACAAGAGGCTTCCGGGCATGCTATAGCAGAACAAGAGAAGATGGAAAAAACTGTTTCTAGCAATATTGTTACTGTTAAAAACAAGAAGTTTATACTGAAAATAGATTCGTTAGGTCGCATAGCATCAAAAGAGATGCTTGAAAGTAAATTTCAAAATAGTGACCATGTCAATGCGCAACTTATTCCTCCACATGGTACAAAACCACTCTATATTAGATTTGCAAATGATGCTATAAATGATGCAGCATCAAAGGTACCTTATGTAGCAAGCACTCATCTTGTAGAGCTTGATAATAAAGCAGTTACGGTAACTCTTACACAAAAATTGCCACAGGTAACGATAACAAAAAAACTTACTTTTTATCCTGATGGTCATTATGATATACATATAATAACTTCAAAAGATATTCGCTATTTTGTCTATCTTGGTGATAGACCTCATGTTTCTAAAAAATTGATGGCAGTTGCAGGTGATATGGTCTATACAGGTGATGATGTTGCCCATATTATTGAAGATGGAAAAGCTGAAGGACGCCAAGTATTTCAAGATGTGAAGCTTGTCTCCTCTTTTGATCAATATACTGCTATTATTTTGTATGGCTTTAAAAAAGATGCAAGCGTTGTGGTAGAGAGGGGAAAAGATGATAATCCAGTTATATATTTTGAAGCAAATCAAAATGTAAATCTTCATGGTTATATTGGTCCCAAAGAGCATAAAGTGCTTAAGGCAATTGACCCTATGCTTACAAATGCAATAGAATACGGATGGTTTACATTCGCAGCAAAACCTCTTTTTGCAATTCTTTCATGGTTACATGGTATTTTTGGTAACTGGGGATGGTCTATTATTGCACTTACGGCTCTTATTAGAATTGTACTTTATCCTTTGACTTACAAAGGTATGATAAGTATGCAAAAAATGAAAATGCTTGCACCAAAACTTAAAGAGTTAAAAGAAAAACATAAAAAAGACCCACAAAAACTAAACGCAGCTACAATGGAAATGTATAAAAAACATGGAGCAAATCCTCTTGGTGGATGTCTGCCAATGTTACTACAAATTCCCGTATTTTTTGCACTCTATCGTACTATTTTAAATTCAGTTGAATTACAAGGTGCTCCATGGATTTTATGGATACATAACCTTTCTCTTATGGATCCGTACTATATTCTTCCAGTCTTAATGGGCGCTTCAATGTTTATGCAGCAACATATGACACCAAATAACTTTACTGACCCAATGCAAGAGAAAGTATTTAAGTATTTACCAATTATATTTACATTTTTCTTTATAACATTCCCTTCAGGATTGGTACTTTATTGGTTAACAAATAATATGTTCTCAATAGCACAACAGTACATGGTAAATCAGCAATTTAAAAATGCAGAAGATTTAAAAGAAGCTATTGAAAAAAAGAGTGAGAGTTAAAAATGATTAAGATAGAAGCAGTAACCCTAGAGGATGCGTTTAATGATGCTGCAACTTCCTTAAAGTGTTCTGT
The DNA here is from genome assembly GCF_027056685.1 of Sulfurimonas sp. Taxonomy (GTDB): domain Bacteria; phylum Campylobacterota; class Campylobacteria; order Campylobacterales; family Sulfurimonadaceae; genus Sulfurimonas. The sequence continues at coordinate 6,294 of NZ_JALUKE010000086.1, read as the reverse complement.
TACAGAGCTTGCCATTGAAGTTGTACAGGTTCCAAGCAGTGGTTTTATGGGCTTTTTTAAAAAGAATGCCATTATTGTTGCAACTGTTAAAAAAGATGTTCCAGTAGAGATAGAAAGTGAGATGCTAAACGCAACAGAAGTTGTAGAGAGTAACAGTGCATCAGTGGAGAAAGAAGAAGAAAAAATATCTACACACAATATTTTGAATGACACAATTATGCCTGCATCTTTTGTAAGTGACCAAGATGAGCAGGATGAAGATCTAGCAAGTGGTTTGGAATATACTGCAGATTATGATGATGAATATGACGAAAGTGTTGATGAAAGTGAAGCACTTCTCTCTAGCAATCAAAATATTGATGCAATAGCTTTAGAAGTTAAAAGTCAAATAAATGAACTCTTTAGACATATCTGTTTTGAAATTGAGCATATAGAAGTTCGTGGATATGATAAAGAGACGATTCTTATTGAATTTAAGGGTGAGGATGCAGCTCTTTTAATAGGAAAAGAAGGTTATAGATATAAAGCGCTCTCTTATATGCTATTTAATTGGATAAATTCAAAGTATGATGTGCAGCTGCGTTTAGAAATAGCAGAGTTTTTGAAAAATCAAGAAGAGTCAGTATCAAGATATCTTGAAGGTGTTTATGAAAGTATAGATAGAGATGGAAGGGCACAGACAAAAATTTTAGATGGAGTTCTCGTGCAAATAGCCCTTAAAGAGCTTCGAGAAAGATACCCTCAAAAATATGTAGTGATACGCTCCACAAAAGATGGGCTAAAATATATAATCGTTAACGATTATCATAACAACTAATTATGACTGATACAATCTCTGCCATTGCTACTGCAAATGGCATTGGCTCCATCTCTATTATCCGCATTAGCGGTGATAGAGCACTCCAGATTGCTCAAGCTCTGAGTAAACGCCAAAACTTTTCCCCACGCTATGCAACACTTAGCACTATTTACGATAAAGAAAATAGACTTATTGACGAGACTATTATTATCTACTTTAAAGGACCAAACTCTTTTACAGCTGAAGATGTTGTAGAGATTCAGTGCCATGGTGGTTTTATTGTTGCGCAAAGCATACTTAAAGCTACTCTTGATGCAGGGGCTAGGCTAGCAAACGCAGGAGAGTTTTCAAAGCGTGCTTTTTTTAATGGACGCATTGATTTGAGTGAAGCAGAGGCAATTGCTCAGCTTATTGAAGCCAAAAGTGAGGATGCAGCGAAGATTCTTGCAAAGCAGATGAAAGGTTCCCTTAAAGAGTTTATAGAGGAAGTTCGTGATGCTATTATTCATATCTTGGCTTATAGTGAAGTAACTATTGATTATGCTGAAGAGGATTTACCTCAAGATTTGGTAGAACAAATTCAAGCAAAACTTGATGAACTTTATGCTCTTTTGAAAAAAACATTGATTGCCTCAAAATCTCGTCAAGGTTTAATGCAAGGTTTTCGTGTAGCAATTATTGGAAAGCCAAATGTAGGAAAAAGCTCTCTGCTAAATGCCCTATTAAATTACAATCGTGCTATAGTAAGTGAAATAGCCGGAACTACTCGTGATACCATAGAAGAGCAGGTAAAAATTGGAACACATCTTATTAAAATAGTAGATACAGCAGGTATTCGAGAAGCTAATGATGAGATAGAGAAAATAGGAATACAGAGAAGTTTGGCAGCTATACAAGAGAGTGATATTGTTATAGCACTCTTTGATGCTTCACGAGAGCTTGATGATGAAGATAGAAAAATTGTTACACTTTTGGAAGAAAATGGACAGAACAAAGAACTTATAGTAATTAAAAACAAGATAGATTTGCCACAAAATTTTTCTTGTGATACTCTCAATTTTGATTTGGAATTGAACTCAAAAGATGATGTGAGTCTGCTTGTAGAAAAACTAGAAGATATTATGGACAAAAGTAATGGTAGTGATGAAATTATGCTTATCTCAGAGCGTCAAATTGCAGCTGTAGAAGCAACAATGAAAAACATTGAAGAGGCGTATGAACCGCTTGAATTTCAGGAGTTAGAAATTTTCTCTTTTCATCTTAATGAGGCTGTAAAAGAGATGGCAAGTATTACAAGACCTTTTGAAAATGATGAGATGCTAGATAAAATGTTCGGCTCTTTTTGTCTGGGAAAATAGCATTGAAATATATTGCTATAGACTTGGGACTTAAACGCATTGGTCTTGCATATTCAGCGCATAAAGACATAGTAACTCCCCTAAACGCAGTGATACGAAAAAACCGCAATCAAGCCTCAAGTGAGGTAAAAAAAGTCATTGATGAATGGGAAGTGGATGCCGTGGTCGTGGGCATACCTTTAGGTGGAAGTAGTGAGGATGAGATGCGAAGACGCATTGCACACTTTATGAATCTTGTTGATTTCAAAGCTAAAGTCTTTTATCAAGATGAGGCAGGGAGTTCCCTTGAAGCTGAAAATATGATGAAAGGCGAAATAAAGTACATTCGTGATGGACGGGTAGATTCCATCTCTGCTATGATAATCTTACAACGATTTTTACAACAAAAAAAGAGGCTTAATTAAAAAAATAGTTGCTGAATTTGTACACTTTAAAGAGGTCTTTGACATAGTAGAGGTGATGGGTATTGACTATTTCCAAGGTTATTACCTTGGTGAGCCAAAACCAGAAGTTATTTCCCCAAAATAAAGAGGTTATTGCTTTTTGCAGTAGCCTGAGTAAATCTCTCTTTGAGCTCTCTATCATAAGTAAGTAAAAAGACATTTGCATTTTTAAGTGCTAACTCTTCAAATGTCTGTAGTAAAATGTCATCTGCTACATTTTTCCCATGTTCACATTTTGTAAAATTAAAGGAGTGCAGCGTTTTTGAGTAATCATAGAGGTTTGCTTCCCATTCTGCCTTTTTGAGGTACAACGAATCTGGATTTGCGGCAAGGTAGATATGTGTATCATCGACATTATAGGGTTCTATAATGTCATTAAAAATAGAAGCTATGTTGGAAAAATTTTCTATATCCCAAAAAAGATAATTTTTATTGGTTTTAGATTTATGCTTTTTATTGATAAGTTTAAGCCGTTTTGTGATGTTAAAGCTACTGTAGGCGGTATCATTTATTAGTACTATTGCGCGTTTGAGCTTCTGTGCATCGTTGGTGTTAAATCCTAGTATTTCCCCGAGTTCAATATAAAAATCCAAATTTAACAGCTCTTTTTGCGATGCACCCTTTTGGTATTTCTTTAGTTTTATTAGTTTTGATTTGCTAAAAAGAAGGGCTATACTCATTTTTTCATGGTTCGCGTAAGCTTGTTTAACACGAAAAAAAATATCTTTAGCTTCAGTGGTGTCTGGAAATTCAATAGAGCCTCTGTATCGGTGCTCTATTGAAATCTTTTGTCTATTTAGAGACATTTAAAAAACTCTGCAGCCTCTTCTTCATCATTACTTAGATTCTCTTTTGTATAGAGAGAATTCTCTTGCATCATTTTTTTTATTTTTTCTTGGCAGTAAGTAAAGAGAACTTTTTGTGCCTCTTTATCATTATCTAAAAAACCAAGACCACTAAACTGATACGGTTCTTCTTGTTCAATACATAAAAGTGTGCCGCTGCACTCTGTTTCAAGTATTTCTACTAAATTTCTGTAACTTATATCAAATTCTGTTGCATTCCATCCAATATCTTCAAGCGCTGCGTTTGCAAATTTATCGACTCCATCTCCTGTCGTGTCATCATAAGAGGCACGAGGTGTATTTACTCTTATTAGCTCTTGCCAGTTTGAAAATGCTTTAAGCAGAACTCTATCGTCATCTTCTACAACTTGATAGTTGTCTCCTAAAATTTCGCTAAGAGTTTTTGGCTTAGTTGGCACTAGGGCATTAGCAGCTTGGGGAGTATGCTTTCCTTGGTAAATTAAAATCTCTTTATCTGCAAATGGTGCAAATTTTACCTCACCTTTAATGTTGATTGCAAACTCTTTTGTTGTGTTGATTGCGTTTAGCAGTTCTTGTTTATTAACAGTAATAATCTCTTTAAACAGGTTGAATTTTTTCATAGTTACCTCAAATTTTTTTCATATTATACAGAGAATGAAATTAAGCAGAGACATTTCTAAAAAGTTCTAAGCTTTCTCTAATAATAATTTTACCAAAAGTTGAGTATAATGCGACAAATTTTTAAGCTATAGCAGACATTTCTGTTATAACAGAAAATTGCACTAGTGCAATGAGCTTTGCGCTGAGCAAAACCAAGCGTTAGCGTAGTTAGAGGAATTACTTCCTCTATCGTAATAAATAGATGAAGGGTTACCTTCATTTTATGAAATAAAATTAAGGAAATGAAATGGCATTAAATGTTTACTATGATAAAGATACAAGTTTAGACCTAATCAGAAGCAAAAAAGTTGCAATGATTGGATTTGGTTCTCAAGGACACGCACACGCAGAAAACCTAAGAGACAGTGGTGTTGAAGTTATTGTTGGTCTTCGTAAAGGTGGATCATCTTGGGCAAAAGCAGAAGCAAAAGGTTTTGAAGTGTTTACAGTTGCTGAAGCTACTGCACAAGCAAATGTAATTATGATTCTTCTTCCAGATGAAGATCAAGCAAGAATATATAAAGAAGAGATTGAACCAAACTTAAATGCTGGTGACACTATTGCATTTGGTCATGGTTTTAACATTCACTATGCAAGCATTATTCCAGCTGCAGACATCAATGTTACTATGATTGCTCCAAAAGCTCCTGGACATACTGTTCGTTCTGAATTTGTTCGTGGTGGTGGTATTCCTGACCTTATTGCTGTTGGAAATAATCCTTCAGGAAATACAAAAGAGTTAGCTCTCTCTTATGCTTCTGCTATTGGTGGTGGTCGTACTGCTATTATTGAGACAACTTTTAAAGATGAGACTGAAACTGACCTTTTTGGTGAGCAAGCTGTTCTTTGTGGTGGTGTATCTTCTCTTGTTCAAGCTGGTTTTGAAACATTAACTGAAGCTGGTTATGCTCCTGAAATGGCATACTTTGAGTGTCTTCATGAACTTAAACTTATCGTTGATTTAATGTTTGAGGGTGGAATTGCTGACATGAGATACTCTATCTCAAATACTGCTGAGTATGGTGACTATGTTTCTGGTAAACGCGTTATTAATGCTGAAAGTAAAGCTGCTATGAAAGAGATTTTAAAAGAGATTCAAGATGGTAGATTTGCAAAAGACTTTATCTTAGAAGGTCAAGCTGGTTACCCTCGTATGAATGCAGAGCGTGCAAATGCAAAAGCATCACTTATTGAACAAACTGGTGTAAAACTTCGTGACATGATGCCATGGATTTCTGCAAATAAAATCGTTAACCAAGACGAAAACTAAGATTAGTTTTTTTATGGTATAATTTTACCGTAACAAGGGTAGCTCCTTTAATGCTATGATTGATTACCATAGCTGTTAGGATGAGAAGGGTAACTAGTTTTCTAGTTACCCTTTTTTTTTGCTAAATTTTTAGTGGGTTGTGCTGGGTGGGATTCTAATATAAGGAGCTACCCTTGTATAACAAATTGGTACTAATCATGCTAGTTTTGATGTTTGCATTTAGCATTCGTCTTTATTAGCAAAAAAGAGGGCTTAATCACCCCTCTTGATTAGTGCTACAATCTATTAAAAAAGAAAAATATGGCAAAACGAATATTTATAACTGCTACAAATACCGATATAGGTAAAACATATACGACACTTAAAATGTTACGCGAGTATGCCTCTCGGGGCTTGCGTGTTGGAGCTATTAAACTTGTAGAAACGGGTGTTGTAAATGGCATTTACCCTGATGGTGATTTACTTTTATCTACTTTAAAAGAGTTAAACGAAGAGTACTTAGATTTAGAGATTACAGATGTTGTGCCTCTCTCTTATGAACTCCCTGCTGCACCTTACATCGCTTCTGGTGGTGCGATGCTTGATTTTGACAGACTTACCTCTGCCATAGAGAAGATGGAAGAGCGTTGCGATGTTTTGCTTATTGAAGGGGCAGGGGGCTTGTTGGTTCCTGTGGATTATAGCTTTATGATGATAGACCTTATAGGCTTTTTTCATGCTTCTGCGCTCCTTGTAACGCACTGCTCTCTTGGTTGCATAAACGATACACTGCTAAGCCTGCAGGCACTTGAGCAAAAAAATATAAATAGCGTGCTTGCATTTAACTGCCGTAAGAGTGACGAAAGTTTTGCAAAAGTAAGTGAGCCTTATTTTATAAAAAAGCAACAAGAAGTTCTAAAAGTAGATAAGGACATTGACACAATTTGTGATGTCTTGT
>NZ_JALUKE010000085.1 GCF_027056685.1 Sulfurimonas sp. | reverse complement strand
CTTCCTGCAATTACAATAACAGTACCATTTATAACCACTGGTTTTGGTGAAGGGTCATGTGTATGTCCACTAAGTATAAAGTCTATACCCTTAACACTTCGAGCCACTTCTTGATCAACACTAAATCCATCATGAGAGAGAAGAACAACACAGTCAACTTTTTTCTCATTTTTTAGTTCATTTACATACTCTTGAAGTGTTTCAACTCTAAGACCAAAACTCCAACCCTCTGTAAACTCTTTAGGGTTTGCAGTAGAAGTGAATGGGAATGACTGCCCAATAATACCAATCTTTGCACCACCTCTCTCTTCAATAGTGTACGGCTCAAATATTAGCTCTTCATACTCATCGGCGAAAGGATCATCACCCACAACATTTTGTGAAATGAATTTTGCATCGAGCATATCTATAAGTTCTTTAACACGCTCTTTTCCATAAGTAAATTCCCAATGTCCTACCATAGCATCTATACCAAGGTAGTTTTGTGCTTTTACAATAGCTTCACCACGGCTTTTAAGTGCAACACCTGTCCCTTGCCATGTGTCACCAGAGTCAAGGAAAAGAACATTTTTCTTACCTCGTTGGGCAATAATATGGTCGGTAAGTGTTTTTATATGTGTAACACCACCCATTTTTCCAAATTTATGAGCAAGTGCATTAAAATCCATATATGTATCAAAATAAGCATCCAATGAACTTGGTTCAAGTCCATAAAATTTTTCAAATGATTCACCACATAAGAAGCCTGGTGTCCCTACTAAATTTGGAGCAGAGATCAAAGTTGAAGGCTCTCTCCAGTAGAGGGGTTTAATATGGGCATGTAAGTCACAAATGTGCATAAGTGTAAAATTACCCATAGAATCAAATTCATATATATCTTTTAAACCTATTTGCTCTATTGATTTTGAACTAGCAAAACTACTTGTAGCCGCACCTAGTCCAAAGATTGCTGCAATATGCATAAAGTCTCTTCTTGAAATTTCCATTATCTGCCTTCTATCTTTTTAGACCAGGGATAGCTATTTCAGCCCCCTTTGACTTTTGTGTTAAATATACTTCAAGAGCTACCATCTGTTTTGAACCGATAGGTATTACTTTTAGAAGTGCATTTTTCATACATCCTTGAAAACGGCGTTGCATCGTTCTAAGTGATGATTTTGTCATTCTGTATGCCGGCCAAGTTGCAGCAGATTTAGCTCCATTTACACCCAAATCTGGGAGAGGTTGTGTTCTAAGCACTCTTCCTACAACATCTGGTGAGTGGCATGAGTTACATGAGAGCCCTCGACCACCACGTCTTGTCATAAATGTTTTTTCACCCAAAGCATATGCTTCTTTCATTTGTGGATTTGCATTTACATCTATATTTATCTTTTCATCATTTGCGATTGATTTTACATATGCTAAAAGTGAAAACATATTTCCGCTTTTAAGTTTTAGTGGTTTGTTTCCACCATCTGCCATCATCGCCTGAATTACTTGATCGAGTCCTACGACCATATCAAATTTTTTAATGTAGCGTGGAAAACCTGCTATATATGTAGGAAGGTCATCTTCACTTACGCCGAGATATTTTGCAAGACCTGCATCTCTACCCATATAACCCAGTAACTCTTCACCATCTGCAACCATAATATCGGCAGGATTATTCTCTGCCATCTCTGCATACATTGCACGGTCTGCGTCACTCATTGCAAACTGTTCACCAGCAAAAGAGATTGAAGCAAGCATGGCAACTGATAGTGCTATTTTAATACCTGTTTTCATCTGATTATCCTCTTGGTTTAATCTTTTTGCTTTTTTCATGAACTTCGCCAGTATTGTCTGTATATGTTACGACGAGTTTGCCTTTTCCAGTTATTTTCATATACATTGTAAATACAGGGTTTACTGAAAGTGATTCCCATACAGTCATATGCGTGATCTCTTTACCATTATAAACAAACTTAACGCTGTTTATATATTTTGCAGGAATGATTTTCTTTGTTTTTTTATCTTTGCCCATTCCTGTCGCCATTGGGTGCATTACCATAAAACTTACTTTTACGATTTCGCCGTCTTTATATCTTTTTGGTTTAATTTTAATTAGTGACTTTCTAGTTTGTGCCATTTTACTATCCTCTTATTTTTATATTTTTTATCTGTTTTGGAGAAGGTTGAAAATCAACCACAACCGCCGATAGTTACTTTTACACTTTGAGAAGCCATTAAAAATGTACCATCACTTAACTCTACAATAGCAGTCACATCTTGTGTACCACCAAGTTTAATACGAGTAGAAAACATTGCTTTACCATTTGCCGGAGTCAAAAATACATCAATACAGCGTGCATTTGAATTTTTTCCATTTAATATATGGATAGCTTTAACATAATTTGAAGCTGTCATAGGAGAATCAACTGTAACCGTTACAGGAACAACAGCCCCATTCTCAGCAATTTCAGGAGCTTTTAGCTTTACTTTACTTGATTTCTTTGGTGTTTTACCGCCTGTTATTACATCTACTGCCGTTTTGAAGTCCATCTTGTTTGGACCTGTTGGTTTTGGCGCACTAGCGGCGAAACTCATAGTTGGAACAACTGCCGCAACAGCTGCTGCCGTACCTAATTTTTTGAAAAAATCTCTTCTTTGCATAGTTTACTTTCCTTAGTTTTATTTTGGAGATACTATATATGATGCTATATCACATACTTCTCTTGGTGTGAATAACTTAGTTGTTAAGTTAATTGTCATATGCGTCTCTGGATTGTCGATGCGTGCATCAGCAATTTTTTGATAAACAAACTGATGGTTTCTTCCCTCAGTATCTATGAAGTTTTCTTTGTAGTCTGTTAGGTCTGGACCAATATTTCCAGCACCTCTTGCAGCTTCTATATTGTGACAAGCAACACAGTTTCCATACTGTTTAAAAGGAATCTTTTGTCCTGGAAGGTATGTAACACCTGCTTTCATTTGTCTGCGTGATAGACCTTTTGGAGGATTCTTCTTCGCTTTTTTACCATTGAGGTTGTTAAAAATATACTTACCTCTAGCTATTGCGTCAGGATCATTTGTTATACATCCAGCAGGCATTGTGTAAACCTTTGGGGGTGCTAGCAAATCTTTTTCAATCATTTTACTTGCATCGGGATGTGTTATCACTTTGCTGTAATCCGTAGCAAAAAGTGAAGCTCCGATGAGCAATGAAATCATTACTGTTTTCTTCATTCTCGTTCCTCCTATTTATTTTCAGGAGCAAGTTTATCTATAGAATGTAAAATAAGTGTAAAATTAGTTTTATTTATATTATAAATTTTCTTGAGGTGGGAAAATATAGAGAAAGAGGGAGCCTTTTTTGAGATGAGACTCTATTTTTAGTTCGATGTTTTCATGCTTGATGATAGATTTAACAATGTTAAGACCAATGCCAAAACCACCTTTTTCACTGTTTTCTCTATAATAGCGACTAAATATCTTCTCAACTTTTTCAATACCGACGCCGTAATCTTGAAACGCAAGATGACAACGCCCATCTTTCATATAAAGTCCAATGTCTATTGTGGAGTTTTCATAAGAGTACTTCACTGCGTTTGAAATATTGTTGTCTATGAGCCTTTGGAGCTGTTTGTCATTCATATAAACAGAGCCGCACTCTTGAAGCTCTGTATGAATGACAATGTTTTTCATAGCAGCAACTTCTGCGAAGTAATCAATGCGCTCTTGAACAAAAGAAGCAAGAGGAATGTCTCGTTTGTCTTGATTGAGCTTTTCATATTTGATAAGGTAGTCCATATCGTTATAGATATTTGAGAGCACTTTTGATGCAGCTTTCATCCTTTGCATATATTTGTTTTGTTCATTTTTGCGGTTGTAGAGGTCAATGTTTACATTGATGATAGAGAGCGGTGTGTTGATTTCATGCATGGAGTCTTTGATGAAGTTGTCGAGCTGCTTGTTCATCTTTTGAAAAGGCCGTGCAAAGGTTCTTAAGAAGTAAGCACTTAAAATAAATACCAAAATAATAATGCTAAAAAGAATAAAAAGGACTTTTTCGTAAACAGAAGCGTAGGAGATTTTGTTGTGTAAAACAAGATAACTGGCATTAAAATAACGCTCTTTAGGTAATTTAATGACATAATAGGCATCATCTCTATCTATATAATAACCACTCTTAAAGTACTTCATCTCTGAGCGTATTAGTGTAAAAATGGGATGAAAATTTGCATCATAGAGACCTGATTGAAAGCTCTTAAAACGAGGATACTCAAAATACTCATCCTGTTCGTCATACTCTTGCATTGCGTTTACAATAAGCAATGATTTTTCTTTGAGTAGCAACTCGTTTTCAATACTGTAAATATTTTTCATATATATCATATAGTAAAAAAGTGGTACAAGTAATATAATACCGACCAAGGCAGAGT
>NZ_JALUKE010000084.1 GCF_027056685.1 Sulfurimonas sp. | reverse complement strand
ACCAGCCATCTTCACCAGTTAATAAAGAGGTGGCATTTTTTGATGCTGCATATGGTTGTGAAGCACTCAGCGATGCACTGCCACTCTACTACACAAAGCTTGTAAAATCTAAAATGATTACAATGCCAGAGCTTGTAAAACTTACAGTACAAAATCCTGCAAAAGCACTTGGTTACGAGGCTGGAGAGATAAAAGAGGGCGAAAAAGCAGACTTCATACTTTTTAATATTAATAAAAATTATGAAGTGAAAAATGCCCAATCCCTCTATGATGCAGAGGAGTTATTTGGCAGCGTTGCGTTTGTGTAAAAACTCTAAAATTTCAGCGTAATTTCCCTTGAAAATAACAGGGATTTTACTCTTTTGAATCTGGTAATCATACATTGGGTCATAATACTCTATTAGAAGTTTTTCTATAAGAGGTTTATATCCTTGTAGTGTATCATTGTCCAACTGATTTTTTAAAGCATCTTCAAAAAGAATTTTCAGCTCTTTATGTCGCTTACTTCCTACTCTTTTTTGAATTCTATCAAGATTTTTTGCTATATTATCTGACCACTTTTGAATACCTCTGTCATTATATTTTTCTATGTAACTACTGAGTGCATTTTCTATATACTCTTCAAATATAATTGCAGTCCTCTGTTCAAGTGGCGTCTCAAGCAGTATAAGTTCACCATCCATAAAGTTTTCATAAATCTCTTTAGGAATGAAAATTCTTCCTACATTATGACTTTCATGCTCAATTACAAGCTCTTTAAAGCCTTTTTCTTGTAATTGAATAAGTGCATAAGCAAGGTCGTTTTCAAAGTTTATTTGTGTGGGTTGTGCGTTTACAAAGCCGCCAAATGTTGAACCTCTGTGGTGTGCCAAACCCTCTAGATCTATGGCATTTTCAAGCTCTTGAAGAAGTATGGTTTTTCCTGAGCCTGTACGCCCTCCAATGATGGTAGTTTTAAGCTCTTTACTTATGTCGAGACTCTCTTGCATTAAAAAGTTACGAAAGGCTTTGTAACCGCCTTTAAGGCGCGTTATGTTTATGCCAACTTCTCCTAGCCACGCTTGAGCAATGCCTGAGCGTTGCCCACCACGAAAGCAGTATAAAAGGGCATTTGGATTTTTTTGTAGATAGTTTTTCCACTCTTGCACACGCTCATTTTTCCCACTCTCTTGTATAAGCTCTTCGGCAAGTTCTACTGCAGCAGCGTTGCCCTGTTCTTTATACATTGTTCCAACAAGTTCGCGCTCTTTGTCGGTAAGTATGGGTAGATTTGTTGTTTGTGTAAATGCACCTTTTTCAAACTCAACAGGGGCACGAACATCTAAAAGTGGTGTGTTGTTAAGAACAATAGAGCGAAAATCTTCTGTGAGTTGCAAGCTTAATGTACCTCTACTAGATATTCACTGCGTTTAGTCGTTTGACCAATAGGCTCTAAAGAGAGTCCACTTTTTTCGGTAATTTCTAAAAAGGCAGGTACACTCTCTTTTTTTACAACACAAAGCAGTCCACCTGAAGTTTGTGCATCACACAATATATCTTGCTGTTCTGGCGTCATTGGTGCTATTTTATCACCGTAGCTCTCAAAATTACGACGCGTACCGCCTGGAACACAACCCATTGCCAAGTATTTTTTTACATTTTCAAGCGTAGGTACTTTGTCATACTCAATCACTGCACTAATATTACTTCCTTCACAGATTTCACTCAAATGTCCTAAGAGTCCAAAACCTGTTACATCGGTAAGTGCTGTTACACCTTCAAGTTGTGCTATCTCTTGTCCAACCTTGTTGATGGCACACATTGCTTCTATGGCTACATCAATGTCACCATCAGCAATTTTTCCCTGTTTTTGTGCAGTTGTAAGTATGCCTATACCTAAACCTTTTGTAAGAAATATTTCACAATCTTCTTCTGCAGTATCGTTGCGTTTAAGATTTTTATTTTCTGCTAAACCTGTTACGGCAAGACCAAAAATAGGCTCAGGAGAGTCAATGCTATGACCACCTGCAAGTGGAATACCAGCTTCTTCACATACACTTCGACCACCATCTATAACACGGCTACCAACTTCAGCGTCAAGTTTGTCTATTGGCCAGCCAAAGATGGCAATTGCCATGAGAGGCTTGCCTCCCATTGCATAAATGTCACTGATGGCATTAGTCGCCGCGATGCGTCCAAAAGTAAAAGGGTCATCGACTATGGGCATAAAAAAGTCTGTGGTACTGAGTACTGAAGTTCCGTTACCAAGGTCAAACGCAGCGGCATCATCTTTTGAGTCATTTCCTACTAAAAGCTCTGGGTATGGAACTTTTGTTCTTGAACTTTTTAAAATTGTGTCGAGTAGTTTTGGAGAAATTTTACAACCACATCCTGCCCCATGGCTATATTGTGTTAGTTTTATATCTTTCATAATGTATAAAATCCTTTTGATTAATTTTATTTAGTTTAGCACAAAAAAGGGAAATATCTAGGTAACATCTAAGAAATAGCAAACCTTTTTATCACCTCTTCTACAAGTATAGGTCTGCTAAAGAGGTAACCTTGTCCGTAATCACACTCATATTCTGTGAGAAAATCCTCTTCCTCTTTTGTCTCTATACCCTCTGCAACTATGGAGTAGCCTAATGTTTTAGAGAGGGCTATAATGGCTTTTATGATGGCATTGTCAGCGCTTCCTTTTTCTATGTCATCGACAAAAGTTTTGTCTATTTTTATGGTGTCAGCTGGCAGATTTTTCAAGTATGCCATAGAGGAGTAACCAGTACCAAAGTCATCTATGGAAATCCTAAAACCTTTTGCTCTGAAATTTCGCAAAAGTGACATATTGTCAAGTGTTGGTGCCATAACAAATCGCTCTGTTATTTCTATTTCAATATCAGAAGCTTTAAGATAATATTTTTCAAGTATGGAGAGAAAAATATTTAATAAATCTACTTCTTTAAATTGCATACTTGCTACATTGACCGCTATATAGTGGATGTTGAGTCCATTTTCTCTCATCTTACGCAGTGCTTTACAAGACTCTTCAAAGACAAAGTAACCAATGTCTACTATAAGACCATTCTCTTCAGCAATAGGAATAAATCTATCAGGATAAGTAAGCTCTTTGTTTTCGTTATTCCAACGGATGAGTGCCTCAAGTGATACTATCTTTTTTGTCATTAAGCTGTATTGCGGTTGAAAAACTAAATAAAACTCATCTCTTTTTAGAGCATCTCGCAAAGAGAGTTCAATATTGAGTCTGCTTTGTATCTCATTTGAGAGCTCCTTTGTGTAGTATTGAAATTGGTTTTTTCCTTTGTCTTTTGCAAGATACATTGCGCTGTCTGCATGTTTTACAAGGCTATAGGCATCGTCACCATTTTGTGGATAGAGGGCAATGCCAACACTTGCAGTTGTACTTAACGAGTGTGAATTTACTTGTATGGGCTCTTTGACTGCTGCGATAATGTGGCTAGCAATTTTTGCACTTACTGCTGGTGTTGTGGTGTTTTCAAGTATGATGACGAATTCATCGCCTCCCCATCGCGATATAAAGTCACTCTCTCTTAGTGTATGTCTCAAACGCTTGGCAATTTCTATGAGCACCTTATCACCGATGTCGTGTCCGAGTGTGTCATTTATAACTTTAAATCTATCAAGGTCTATAAAGAGCAGTGCTAGATTTTCTTGTTTGCGTTTTGCAATAGTCAACGCATGCTCAAGATACTCTTCAAAATGGGTACGATTATAAAGCCCTGTAAGTTGGTCATGATAGGCAAGATAATCAATCTTTTCCTGCACACTTTCAATCTCTCTTAAATCTGTCTGAACGGCAATATAGTTGATAACATCGCCTTTTGTATCTTTAATAGCTTTTATGGTACTCCAAATAGGAATGTAGAGACCACATTTCGTTTTGTTTATGATTTTACCTTGCCAAAGACCTTCACTCTCAATGCTATTCCACATCTGTTTATAAAAGTGAGTATCATGCGTACCTGAATGGAGAATTTTAAGGTTTTCTTCTCCTATTTCAGAGAGTGTATATCCATAAATTTTACTAAAAGCTTTGTTGAGAGAGATGGGTTTTTTATCTGCATTTGTGATAATAATTGCCTCTTCGGTATTGTCAAAAACAGATGCGGCAAGTTGTAATTTTTCATTTTGTTCAATGTATTTTGTAATATCGAGTTTAATAGCAAGGTAACTGATGAGCTTTTTATCTAAAAATATAGGAACAATGGAAGCTTTTTCATAGTACAAAGAGCCGTCTTTGCGCTTGTTAATAAACTGCCCCTCCCATTTCTCACCGTTATCAAGTTTCCTGTTAAGTTCTACATAAAAGCTGTCGTCTTGTTTGCCAGATTTTAATATATTTGGATTTTGACCTAGTGCTTCTTCTTTGGAGTATCCTGTCATTTTTTCAAAAACTTCATTGACAAAAGTGATATGTCTTT
>NZ_JALUKE010000083.1 GCF_027056685.1 Sulfurimonas sp. | reverse complement strand
ACTAAAACCATATGCCTTAACTTTTACTATTTTTGCGTTTAGAAATACAGAAAAATGATACAGACTCCTACGCTTACTAATTTGAAACTTCTGCTTTGTTATTCCAGAAGTAAGAGCTGAAACAAAGCGTTGTGAGGATGGCGTTGCGTTTACAGAAAATGTTATCTTGTTTAAAAGTAAATTATACTGCTGTTCTAAATGAGTGCGTTTGCTCATATAGATTGTGCTATCAAAACTCTTATTTAAAACTTTCATTACAGTGAGTCTGTTTTGCATACTTTTTAAAGATTCAAGGGAGTTGTGGTAAAAAGCTAATTGCCCAAGTGGATTTTCATTTTTTATAGCCTTTTCGTGGGAGTGAATAAGCATAAACTGCTGATCAAGTGCATCTTCAAGCCCTCTAAAAAGAGATTTTTTATTTGCTTTGATTAAAACTGCAAACCGCTTAAACCCTAGTTGTTGGGCATTTAAAAGTTCATAGTTAGTAATGCGTATTTTTTTTACTTCACTCTGCGTTTGATTGGTGTAAGTAGCATCAGAACTATTTATACGACCTTCCTTAACAACTGTTTTAGCATTAAATGTTGAAGAGATAGAGACACTTAAAGTTGAAGCTAAAAGAGAAAGAGCATTATTTATAGCCTCTTTTTTGCTCCTACCCTCACCCACTGCATAGAGTTCACTAGCGCTTGAGCGAGGAGGATTTTCATACCAACTTGGTAAACTTTTCTGCGCTATTTCTACTCTTTTTGCACTGCTACAAGCTGTAAAACTGACTCCAAGTAACGCTAGCAATATAATCCATACAATTCTCATCTATTTAACTGCTCCATTGTTTTCTTGCGTTTTGCTATTAAAGAATTTATTCGCAACACTGCCGCACTAATCTCATCTACAGGTTCTATCATCAAATTATCTGCATCACCATAGTACTCTTTTGCCTCTTTGTACTTACCTTGTGCTTCTTTTATAACACCCAAATCATAAAAAGGCACATAACTTTTAGAACCTGTTGAGTCTATTAAACGCATAAGCAGTTTTTCAGCCTTATCATAGCGTCCTTGTTCTATATACTTCAGTGCATTTTTTAACAAACGCTCCTGCATATCAGTATAATCCAAATCGGGGTCATCTAAAAGCACTACATTAAGATGCCTATAGTGTGGCGTCAATTTATAGGTAAAATCATCGGCTATTCTCTCCGCTAAATCTTGTGCCGCCATACTTTTGGAGGGCAAAGTACGCGAATCATCAGCACAGTGTTTAAAACTCTCCTCTTTAGATAAATTTTGCGCATAAATAATGTCACCTTTAGCAATATCAACCACACGCAATTCAGCAGAGAGTCCTACAACTCTTTTCATACAACGAACTGGGTAAGTTACAAGACTTTTACACTTACTATCAGCGCAGCGTACCCGCTCCTCATAAAAGTAAGTGTCTTGTTTTGTTGCAGGAGAAACATTTCCAGATATGATTGCCTCAGCACCAATGAGCTGACCAATTTTTACAATATTTTCATCATTAACAAGACCACTATTTTGTAGCTTTTGTTCTGCTATTATTTTATTCAAATCATTTCTGCTTACTACCGTAAAAAAGTTCTTGCCGTCTATTTGAAAACTTGAGAGTTTTGCCTCTATTTTTCTTGAGAGTCCTACTCTGTCATGTGCAAAATTACTTACAGCAATTTTTTTTACTGTTGCCATTCTATCTATCTGAGCAGGTTCAAGTACTTCAAAACCAACTTTTTGCGCACAACCACTAAATAAGAGTAGTGTAAACGCAGTCATTAAAAAAATATTATCTCTTTTCATCACACTCCCTAAATTATGCGTCAATTGTAGTTAAAAAGCTTTTAATCAGTTATTAATTAGAAGATTTATAAAGAATTTTACAATTCATATACTTTTTTCTTGACATATAAATTATTTTTGCCTATAATTTCGACCTCTTAACAAATAAGAGGAAAATGTCCTGTTAGCTCAGCTGGTAGAGCACGTCACTTTTAATGATGTGGCCGATGGTTCGAATCCATCACAGGACACCATTTTTTAAATATCTTACAAATGTGGCCCCATCGTCTAGCGGTTAGGATCCATGGTTTTCATCCATGTTACAGGAGTTCAATTCTCCTTGGGGTCACCACTTTTTCTCTATAACTTCCTAAATACAAATTAAAACTATTCTAACTCATAATTTATTGGCACACTTAAAGTAAGTTCTTCACTCGGTTTTGGAAACTTGCCTGAGAGATTATTTATGGTTTTCATAGCTGCACGGCTCAATATATCACTTTTTGAAGAGAGCACTTGAGTATGAGAGACACTACCGTCTTTATGCAAAAAGAACTTTACTACGATAGTTCCTTGTATTCCTCTTTTCCTAGCCCGTCTTGGGTAGTAGAGATTTTCTTTGATAAGTAAAACAATTTTATTAAGATTATTTTGAATATAAACTTTTTCTTTATCTGCACTTTTACATTCTTGCGTAGCAGATGATTCTTTGCTTACAGACAGAGGTAAAGGCTGCGTTTGGGAAATGGATGACTCTTCTTTTTTTTGAATTTCTTGAGTTACTGACTTTACCTCTGGATTCTTTTTAATCTCCGCAACATGTACTATCTTTTTTTTCTTTATTCCATGCTTTTTGTTTACTCTTTTTGGAGCTTTTTTATATACTTTTTTATGAATTTTCTTCTTATGAACTCTTTTTTTCTCTTTTTTTACAGGCTGGCAAACTTTTTTATGAACTGCGTTTGTACTCTCTTTTTTAATTGATTGTAAATTAATGCAAATTCTCTTCTCTTTAAATGCTATTTTTTTAGGTAAAGAGTCTCTATATAAGAGAAAAAGTCCACCAAAGAACAAGCTATGAATGAACAATGAAAAAAAAAGGGATTTTGAGTGATTTATCATGGGGGATATGGTAACAAATTTTATGTTACATAAGTGTTAAAAACTTTTACATAGCATAAAAGCTATGTAAATAGAGAAGAAATTAAAAGCTATATAGCCTCTTCGTTAGTTTCACCTGTACGGATTCTAATGATTTGTTCAATATCACTTACGAAAATCTTACCATCACCAATTTTACCAGTTCTAGCAGCTTCAACAATAGTAGAAGTTACTTGTTCTACTACATTTTCTGCAACAATCATTTCCATTTTGATTTTTGGTAAAAAATCAACAACATACTCCGCACCACGATACAGTTCACTGTGTCCTTTTTGACGACCATATCCTTTTACTTCACTTACCGTCATACCATCAATACCAATTTCAGCAAGTGCGTCTTTTACATCTTCAAGTTTAAAAGGTTTAATAATAGCTTCTACTCTTTTCATTTTGATTACTCCAAATTTTATTATTTTTAGATTGTAACTCTATTTAGTTACAAAATCAAGTACTAATCCCAATAAAGAGATTAGTTATTCATATAGCTTTCACCATGTACAGACTCATCAAGTCCCATAGCTTCACTCTCTTCATCAACACGGCTTCCACCAGTAAGTGCTGTAGCAATATAGTAAACAACTACAGTCCCAACAAGAGTAAAGAGACCAATTGCAACTACAGATTCAACCTGAACCATAAATTGTCCCATTCTATCACCAGATTCTTTCAGTGGACCATCCCATAGTAAATCGCTATCTTTTACAGCTAAAAGACCTGTTGCTAATGCACCAAAAAGACCCGCTAAGAAGTGAACACCAAATGCATCAAGTGAATCATCATATCCAAGTTTTTTCTTGAGCACTGTAACACCCCAGAATGCAAATAGAGTTCCTACAATACCGATAATGAAAGCTCCACCAACACTTACAAAACCTGCGGCAGGAGTAATTGCAACAAGACCAGCAACAGCACCAGTAGCAATACCTAAGAGTGTAGGTTTTTTATAGACAAACCACTCAGCAAGCATCCATGTAATTGCAGCTGCTGCTGTAGCAATAGTAGTAGTAAGAAGAGCAAGACCAGCAATAGCATTTGCACCAAATGCAGAACCTGCATTAAATCCATACCAACCAAACCATAATAGCGCCGCACCAAGTGCAGTTAAAAGTACAGTAGCAGGCTTCATTGCAGATCTAGGGTATCCAGCACGCTTACCAACTAAAACAGCAAGAACAAGACCAGCTAAACCACCATTCATATGTACAACGGTACCACCAGCAAAGTCTAAGGCACCCATTTTCATGAGGATTCCTCCACCCCATACCATATGTGCAATAGGAGCATAAACAACAAGTCCCCAAATCGCTACAAATACAAGCCATGTAGAAAACTTAATACGCTCAATAACAGAACCAGATGCAATAGCTACTGTGATGGCAGCAAAAGTACCTTGAAAAGCTACAAATACATAAGTAGGGTAACTTCCACTTAAGTCAGTCCATTTAATACCATTTAGAAAAACATTACTAAATCCACCCATAATGTTTTGAACAGCAGATGATGAAGCTGTACCAAACGCAATAGAGTATCCAGCAACAATCCATACTACAAACGCGACAACAAATGCTCCAAAGACCATTGCGTAAGTATTAAGTACATTCTTACTTCTAGTCATACCAGCATAAAAAAGTGCAAGTCCAGCTGGTGTCATAAGTAATACTAATGCAGTAGACATCATCATCCACGCAGTATCCCCTGTATCTAGTTTGTCTTTAGCCATTGCTAAAGATGGTAAAGCCAGCAATAAGGCTACTAACCATTTCTTCATAAGAATCCTTTTGAGTTAATTTTCAGTTACAAGTATAGAATAAATTTTCTACTTAAGATTAAAACTACTGCCTATTTTTTAACCAATCTCCTTTAGCTAAAATTTTTTTGTTATTAAACATTTTATTAAGGCATAAAAGTGTAGAATAGGAGAATTTAATTTTTAGGTGTTTTAATGGGCAACTTGTTACATAATGGTGAAATACAAACTATAAATATAGAAGAGACGCTTCAAAACTCTTATTTAGACTACTCAATGAGTGTAATTGTTGGGCGTGCACTTCCTGATGTAAGAGATGGGCTGAAACCTGTTCATAGAAGAATACTCTACGCTATGGATAAGCTCAACCTCTCTTTTGGTGCAAAATACAAAAAATCTGCTCGTATCGTCGGTGATGTAATTGGACAGTACCATCCACATGGTGATACCGCTGTTTATGATGCCCTCGTTCGTATGGCTCAAGATTTTTCTATGCGTATGGAGCTTGTTGACGGACAAGGAAACTTCGGTTCAGTTGATGGTGATTCTGCTGCTGCTATGCGTTATACAGAAGCGCGTATGACAAAATATGCTGGAGAACTTCTCAAAGATTTAGAGAAAAACACAGTAAATATGATAGACAACTACGATGCAACTACAAAAGAACCTGATGTTATGCCAACTCGCGTTCCAAATCTCCTTATAAATGGTTCTTCAGGAATTGCAGTTGGTATGGCTACAAATATTCCACCGCATAATCCTACTGAGATTATGAATGGACTCAAAGCACTTCTTGCAAATCCTAACATCACACTTCCTGAGATTATGGAGCATATCAAAGCACCTGACTTTCCAACTGGTGGGATCATTTTTGGTAAGAAAGGTATTATGGATGCGTATGAAACTGGTCGTGGACGCATAAAAGTCCGTGCCAAAACACATATTGAGCAGACTGCAAAAAAAGAGATTATTGTTATTGATGAGCTTCCGTATCAAGTCAATAAATCTCGCCTTATAGAAAATATTGCAAATCTTGTAAAAGATAAAATGATAGACGGAGTTTCACTTATTCGTGATGAGTCTGACCGTGATGGTATGCGTGTTGTCATTGAGCTTAAACGCGATGCAATGAGTGAAATAGTTTTAAATAATCTTTATAAACAGACAGCTATGCAAACTACTTTTGGTATTATTATGCTATCTATATTAAATCAAGAACCGAGAATTTTTGGCATCATAGATATATTAAAACACTTTATAAATCATCGTAAAACTATTATTATTCGCCGTACTATTTTTGACCTTGAAAAAGCAAAAGCTCGTGCACATATCTTAGAAGGTTTGAAAAAAGCAATTGACATTATTGATGAAGTTATTCGTGTTATTCGTGCTTCAGACAATGAAGAGTCAGCACGAGAAAATCTTGTAAGTGAATTTGACTTTAGCCCAATTCAAGCACAAAGCATTGTTGCTATGAGACTGGGACGATTAACTGGTCTTGAGATAGAAAAAATTGAAAATGAGCTTGCTGAGCTTATGAAACTCATCAACTACTTAGAATCTATTTTAAAAAGTGAAGCAGTTTTACATGGTATTATCAGTGAAGAGTTTGATGAAGTGCTATCTACATATACTACACAAAGAAGAACTGAAATTGAAGATGACTATGACGATATTGATATTGAAGATTTAATTCCTAATGAACCTATGGTAGTAACGATTACACATAGAGGTTACATTAAGCGTGTACCACTTGTAAATTATGAAAAACAGAAGCGTGGTGGTAAGGGAAAAACTGCTGTTACTACTTATGAAGATGACTTTATTGAAAATTTCTTTACTTGTAACACACATGACACACTTCTTTTTGTAACTGACCGCGGGCAACTCCACTGGTTAAAAGTTTACAAAATTCCAGAAGGAAGCAGAACTGCAAAAGGAAAAGCAGTAGTAAATCTTATAAATCTCGTAGCAGATGAACAGATTCAATCTATTATTCCTACAACTGACTTTAGTGAAGACAAGTCTTTAGTATTCTTCACCAAAAATGGTATTGTAAAAAGAACAAACTTAAGTGAATTTAACAACATTAGAAGTAATGGTGTAAGAGCTATTGTACTTGATGATAATGATGCACTTATTACTGCTAAAATTGCTAATCAAGATATAAAATATCTATTTATTGTTACAAAACTTGCACAATGTATTAAATTTGAAATAGAAAAAACACGCGAACAAGGGCGTTCTACTCGTGGTGTAAGAGGTATTAAATTTAAACATGAAGGTGATGAAGTTGTAGATGCAAACATCATCGCAAGTGATGAACAAGAGATACTTGTAGTAGCAGAAAAAGGCATAGGTAAGCGTACTAATGCTGGAGAGTATAGACTTACAAATCGTGCTGGTTCAGGTGTCATTGCTATGAAAATGACAACAAAAACTGGTAAGTATATTGTTGGTTGTTTAATGGTTGATGAGGGCATGGATATGATGGCTCTTACAAAAGCCGGAAAAATGATTCGAGTAGATATGCAGACTATTTCAAAATCAAGCAGAAACACTTCTGGTGTTTACATAGTAAAAGGTGATGAAGTTGTGAGTATCTCTCGTTGTCCTAAAAAAGAGGAAGATGAAGAAGTAACCCCAGAAGCTCCCTCTTTAGGTTTGGAATAGTAATTGCTATAAAAGCACTATTAAGATATAAAACTGGAGTTTTTCACTCCACTAAGGATAAAAAATGAAGTACTCTTTGATATTGATCTCATTGTTATATATGACTGCGTGTGCTGCGCAAGAAAAAAAAGCTGTGCCGGAAATAACACATATTCCACCGGTAAATAAAGCAGAAACTATTGCTGTGCCTAACAATACGACAATAAATGTAACATATAAAGATGATAAAAAGTCAAAGATGTGCCCAGCAAAGATGCAGCATCCGATGCCTAAGCAAAAAAAAGATGTGCTAAGTATTCATGAACCACTTATTATTAGTGTAGTTGGTCAAGGTGTGGCGCCTGTTAATACTACTTCACCTGCGCAAGCCTATGCACTTGCAAAACGTGCTGCAACAGCTGATGCCTACAGACTTATTGCAGAGAAAGTAAAAGGTGTTAAGGTAGATGGACAAGACCTCATTAAAAATATGATGGTAAAACGCTCAACTGTAAGAACATCCGTTCAAGCAATGGTAAGAAATGCAAATATTGTTGAAACAACTTTTAAAGATGGTTTATGCGAAGTAGAGATGGAAATCACTCTTTCACACTCAGACTTTGCACAATAATTCTTCTCTCTTCACTTGCTTTAAACGCAGGTGAATACCTTATCTCCTATAAATATATAGTCAAAAACAATGTTCTATTTAACGAGAGTTTAGATATATCTAAAAGTATGCAAAAGTGTAAAGGCATTCCAGCCCAAA
This sequence comes from Sulfurimonas sp., assembly GCF_027056685.1. Lineage (GTDB taxonomy): Bacteria > Campylobacterota > Campylobacteria > Campylobacterales > Sulfurimonadaceae > Sulfurimonas. Next base: position 5,099 of record NZ_JALUKE010000083.1, on the reverse strand, counting down.
CACTTATTTTACCCGCAACGAAACAAAAAAATTTTATACAATTAGTTTCACATCATTACAATGAATTTATTGACTATATTCATCGACTAAGCCTAGATATACGCTCCAAAGATACAACTACAAACAATCAAATCAATTCAACTACTATTATTATTCTTAAAACAACATGTTTCAAAGTCGATTTTAATGATAATTTTGTTAAAATTTCGCATCTAAAACAGCCATATAACTAGGACTTTAATTGAAAATTGCAATAGTAGAAGATGACATCAATATGCGAAAATCTCTTGAAATTGCAATGAGCGATTATAAAGAGTATGAGATAGTCACATTTAAAAATGCAGTAGATGCATTGAAAAAACTAGATGATAGTTTTGAATTAGTCATCACAGACATCAATATGCCTAAAATGGATGGCATAGAGTTTGTAAAAGAGTTAAATGGCAAATATGAAATTATCATTATGACTGGAAATGCAACACTCAGCAGAGCTATAGAGTCTATTCACCTTGGTGTAAAAGATTTTTTACTCAAACCATTTGATATAGACACTTTAGTTGCAGCAATAGAGCGAGAAGCCAAAGTTCTTAATGCCAAAAAGAAATCTTCTAAAAATAGTCAAAAAAATGAAAAAGATTTTTTAGCCTCATCTGTGTCGTTAGACAAAGTCATTACCATAGCGAGTAAAGCGGCAAAAACAGATGCAAGTGTACTTCTTCTTGGTGAAAGTGGCGTAGGAAAAGAGGTTTTTGCTTCCTATATCCATAAAAATTCACTCCGTGCGAAAAAGCCTTTTGTTGCAATTAATATGGCGGCAATACCTGAAAATCTTATAGAGAGTGAGCTTTTTGGTTTTGAAAAGGGTGCATTTACAGATGCGCAAGAGGCAAAGGCAGGACAGTTTGAACTTGCTAATGGCGGCACGCTTTTTTTAGATGAGATTGCAGAGATGCCCTATGGTGTTCAAGCAAAGCTACTCCGTGCTTTGCAAGAGAAAGAAGTACGGCGTTTAGGCGCATCAAAAGCAACTAAGATTGACATACGAGTTATCTCTGCTACAAATGCAAACTTACAAACAAAAATAGAAGATGGAGAGTTTAGAGAGGATTTATATTACAGACTCAATACAATTCCACTTCACATTCCTCCACTTCGTGAGAGAAAAGAGGAGATTTTACCAATTGCAAATGCCATGATTGCTCAAAATTGTGTAAAATACGGTTTTGAAACAAAAACCTTTTCTGATGATGCAGAAGAGGAGCTTCTTACATATAATTGGCCAGGAAATATAAGAGAGCTACTCTCTGTAGTTGAACGCTCAGTCATACTAAGTGAAAATCAAGAGATACAAAAAGATGAACTTTTTTTAGATACTAGAAAATAGGAGAAAATAATAGATGAAAAAATATAATGTTGCAGTTGTTGGTGCAAATGGTGCCGTTGGGGAAGAGATACTAAGAGTGTTAGAAGAAATTGACTTTCCTTTGGCAAAGCTTGTGCCACTTGCAAGTGCAAGAAGCCTTGGAACACAAGTAGAATTTAATGGACAAAATTTAGACATCATAGAGCTTACTGAGGATGTTTTTGAAAAAGAGGCTGTAGAAATAGCACTCTTTTCTGCTGGAGGAAGTGTTAGTGCAAAATATGCTCCATTTGCAGTAAAAGCAGGTGCAGTAGTTATTGACAATACATCGCACTACAGAATGGATGAAAATGTTCCTTTGGTAGTGCCCGAAGTAAACCCTCAAGATATTGCAAAGTACAAAGAGACAGGAATAATTGCAAATCCCAATTGCTCTACCATTCAAATGGTGCAAACATTAAAACCACTCGATGAAGCTTATGATTTGGTTCGTGTTGATGTTGCAACATACCAAGCAACAAGTGGCGCAGGAAAAACTGCAATGAAAGAGCTTGTAGACCAAATGCAAGCATTTTTTGCTTTTACACTAGATGAAGCAAAAGTAGAAGCATTTAACCAACAGATTGCACTCAATGTCATTCCTCAAATTGATGTTTTCACTCCAAACAACTATACAAAAGAAGAGATGAAAATGGTCAATGAAACGACTAAAATTATGCATAAAGAGATTCCGTTAAGTGCTACTTGTGTTCGTGTTCCTGTACTTCGTGGACATGCAGAAGCCTTAACGCTTACATTTGATTCTCAAGTAAACGCAGATGAAGCAAAAGCAATTTTGAGTAAAGCACCAAATATTGTACTTGTTGATAATCCTGATGAAGAGCTCTACCCAATGCCAAAAGATTGTGTTGATGCGAATGAAACTTTTGTTGGACGCGTAAGAGAAGACCTTTTTGCAAACAATATGCTTCACCTTTTCATAGTCGCTGACAACTTAAGAGTTGGTGCGGCTACAAACGCAGTACGCATAGCTCAAAAATGGGTAGAGATGGAGAATCAAGCATAATGATTGAAAAATTATTTGAGAGTGGACTTTGGGGCTCGCGTTTCATGGTGCTTATGGCAGTACTTTTTGGTATTGTCGGGGCAATAGTCCTTTTCATTGTTGCCTCTTTTGATGTCTATGATACAGCAAAATTGGTCATCAATACCTATGTAAACCACCACCATCCTGAGCATTTTCATGAGCTTGTCGTTGGTGGAATCATTGGAGCAGTTGACTTGTACCTCATAGGTGTTGTTATGCTTCTGTTCTCATTTGGTTTATATGAACTTTTTATCTCTGATATTGATGCAGCGCGTGAAGATGAAGATAGACAAACAAAAATTCTTGCCATCCACTCACTTGACCAACTTAAAGATAAAATATCAAAAGTAATTGTTATGGTACTTGTCGTTGGTTTTTTCAAAAAGGTCGGCTTGGCTACATATAGTTCGCCTTTAGAGCTTTTATATTTAGCTCTTTCAATCACAGCAGTATCAGTCGGTCTCTACTTTTTAAGTAAAGTAGGACATCACTAAAACACTCGAAAAATAAAAATTTTAAAGAGTGAAAATTTTAAAGAGGAAAATAATATGAGTAAAATATTTGTAGATGCATGTTTTGGAAAAGAGACACCTTATACTCCAGTATGGATGATGAGACAAGCTGGTCGCTATTTGCCAGAGTATATGGCTGTTCGTGCCAAAGCAGGTGACTTTCTAAACCTTTGCCACAACCCAGAAATGGCATGCGAAGTTTCTCTACAGCCTGTTGATATTGTCGGTGTTGATGCGGCTATTATGTTTAGTGATATTCTTGTTATTCCTGATGAGATGAGGATGGACTTATCATTTGTAAAAGGTGAAGGTCCAAAGTTCTCTGACCCTATAAAAAATGAAGCTGATTTAGACAAGCTTATTGGTGGTGAAGAGGCAGCAAGTAAACTCACTTATGTCTATGAGACTATAGAGCTTATAAAAACAAAACTTGCAGATGACAAAGCCCTTATTGGTTTTACTGGGGCGCCATGGACACTCGCAACATATATGATAGAGGGACAAGGGACAAAAACATATAATGTTTGTAAAAAAATGATGTACTCAAACCCTGAACTGCTTCATAAAATTCTTAGAAAAGTAACAGAAGTCGTAAAACTTTATATGGAAAAACAGATTCAAGCAGGAATAGATGTTGTACAGATTTTTGACTCATGGGCATCAGCAATTGAACCAGGTAAATATGATGAATTTTCTTGGAAATATATGATAGAAATTGCTGAATATTTGAAAGAAAAATATCCTCATGTCCCTGTTATCATATTTCCTAAAGGGGTACCTGCATTTTTAGATAAAGTGTATGGAAACTTTGATGTATTTGGTGTAGATTGGTCAACGCCTATGTCATTTGCGAAAGAGCGTCTTGGAGACAAATATGTGCTTCAAGGAAATATGGAACCATGCCGTCTCTACTCTAAAGAGGCAACTACAAAATGTGTAGAAGCAATTCAAGAGACTATGCAAGGAAAACGCCATATATTCAATCTTGGTCATGGAATTCTCCCTGATGTGCCAGTAGAAAATGCAAAACATTTCATCAATGAGTGTCATAGAGTAAGTGAAAAATAACATTATATTTGGTCCCATAAACTCACGCCGTTTTGGCATGAGTCTGGGCATAGACCTCTCTCCTGCGTTTAAGCAGTGTAATTTTGACTGTCTTTACTGCGAACTCGCACCGAGTGCTACAGTTGCCAAACAAAAAGAGAGTGTAAGTGTAAAAACCATCATTCAAGAGCTTACAAAACACCTCCATGATAAAATAGACGCCATCACACTTACGGCAAATGGTGAGCCCACGCTCTACCCCTACCTCAATGAGCTCATAGATGCTATAGACAAAATCAAAGGCAATACTACAACACTTATTTTGACAAATAGTGCTACTTTAGTTGATAATAATGTCTTTCATACACTCTTAAAACTTGATGAAGTAAAACTCTCACTTGATGCAGTCTCAAGTGAAGTCTTTAACAAAATAGACAGACCACATGAGAGCATAAACATAGAAAATATTGTGCAAAAGGTAAAAGAGTTCTCTCATCTTTATAAAGGAAAGCTCTACATCGAAGTACTTTTTGTGCATGGTTTAAATGATACAAAAGAGGAAATAACAAAACTAAACGCAGCCCTTAAAGAGATAAACGCAGTAAGAGTGGACATCGGGACAATCGATAGACCACCTGCTTACCCTGTTGAAGGTGTGAGTTACAAAGAACTCCATAACATAGCTCTTATGTTCGATAAAGAACTCCCAATACACATAGCTTCGCGCGTACATGCTGAACCAAACAATAGCTACCACACAAAAGAAGAAATACTTAACACACTCGATAAACGTCCACTCACTATGGAGGACATAAACCTACTTTTTGATGAAAAAAGTAAGCAAAATCTTCAAGAGTTACTTGCATCAAACGAAGTGACCATAAATAGAGTAGGAAATTTAGAATTTTATATACCAAAAAATAATCTCAAAAGAAAACGGATTAAGTTACAATAGACTTTTTTGTAACAAAATAAGTACTGTGTATTGAATTTCAAAAATTTCAAACCCCTGTTTTATAGGATATGGTTCGGAAGGAATGGTTACAAAATTTTATAAACAATAATTTAATATATGTTATGTTTATATGGT
>NZ_JALUKE010000082.1 GCF_027056685.1 Sulfurimonas sp. | reverse complement strand
TTCTTATCTTCATATACTTTTAAATGTTCATTCATTTCTAAATAATATGTATAAGTATTAATTAAATCCAAAGCCCTACTTATATTCTCTTTATTTATATTGGTTACTACTTCAAACTTTTCTAATATCGCTTGATTGCTAAAATCAAAATGTAAGTATTCATCGATTGATTGATTTATAATTGTTCTCTCGTTAATTAAAGTTTTCAATGCTTCACTATAATTAAAATCATTTGTATTTTTTGAAGCAGTCCATTCAGCTATAATTATTTTCATTTATATAATACCTCTACTGCATCCATTCCATTTTCAGGATTTAGTTTTGCATATCTTAGCGTTTGTTCTATTTTTGCGTGGTTCATAAGTTTCATAATTGTATAGATGGGTACTCCATTGATTGCAAGGTGTGAAGCGAATGTATGCCTAAAGGTATGTATAACGACTCTATTCTTTGAGTCCTTAGTATCAAGCCCAGTATTAAATAATCTATCTAATAACGGCTTTATTCTGTGCTGTAGTTGCCTTTGTGTAAGCTTCTCGCTGTGGTCGCTCTCATAGCTCACTACATAATCATTTACACTTAGAGTTTTTAAATACTCCTTGATACTCTCTAAGAAGTCTTTTTGTAAATATCCTGTATATGTTTTTTCTGTTTTGAAGTTCTGAAGTGTGACTGCTCCACTTGATAGATTAATATCTTTTTTTTGTATATTTAAAATTGTTTCAAAGCGTCCACCCGTTTGTAGTGATAAATCCACGAAGAGACTTACTAAAAAATTATCTTTTATCTGTTCTTTAAGCTGTTTGATTTCAGCCAACGATAAATATCTCTCTCTGTTGTTATCTACTTTGTATTTTTTAATACCTATGCACGGATTAAGTATTTTTAAATTATGTTCTTTGATACTGTGATTAAATATCGTACTTATAAGCTCTCTTATGCTATTCAGCGTTTGATGTGCTTTCCCTGTGGATTCTATCTCATCAAGTAATTTTATGATACTCTCTTTACTTATATTTTGAATATCCTTATTTCCAATTCTTGGCTTTATGTGGATATTGTATCGGCTCATTCTGTTTGAAGTGCTTTTTTTATCTTTGAAGTATGTTTGTGCAAGATTATCAAAAGTGACTATCTCTTTTTTCTTTTTGTTTGCTATTACTGTTATATCTTTACCGTGCTTCATTTTAGATATTTGTTCAGCTCTAAGATTAAAAGCGTTTACCTCTCGTATGCCGTCTGAATATTTACCGACTTTTACCCACTTCTTTTTCTTGTTATCATTTATATCATTGTAGGTAAAATAAAAGACTTTATCATTATCTTCTAAAGGATTATAATAAACACCCGTTTTTTTCGTTTTAATCATTGTAATAACCTCTTTATACTTCTACCTCATTTCTACCTAAAGATGGTAGAAATAGATTTTACTTGATTTTACTTGATAATTATTATACAATGATTTAATCCCTTTGTAAAGGGGTTTGATTGAAGTTTTTATAGACTTTAAGGAACTTGAAAAATACCTATGATGAGACGCTACGAATCACGCCTGTAAACGTTTCTCCTTTGGGAGTGCGTTTTCGCTCTAAACTTTACTTCTAAACGCGGTAACTTCCCTAAAACTCAATTCCTATTCCAACTAACATCTGGTAATCATTTTGTAATGGTTTTATACCATCAGAATCTACTTCAGGTATCTGTGTATGATCCCAAATCCCTGTAATGTCAAAATCTAACCACTCTAAAAGTGCATTTTCAAAAGTTAAAATCATATGGTGTTTGTAGCGTCCTGAGAGTTTGTTAGTAAGTGTAAGTTTATACTGATATTTTATGTCTGTTATATCTGAGAGCTCATACTCCAGTCGTGTACTAATTTCCAAAGAGGGTGAGAGCACTGAGCTGTCTGTTCCTTGTGGCACGGTAATGTAATTTGTTCGTAGTGCCGCAGGACCACCTGAGAGATCCCACTCCATCACTTTTGTTTTTATAACCGTGTACCCAATACCGACACCAGCAGTGTACTGTGAGCGTATATTTTTAAATTTATCAGTATAGTACTCTGAAAAAAGTGGTGTCCAGAAAAAATATCGTGTTAAATAGACATCATATTTCTCATTTACACGGTGGTCATTTGCTGTTTCAATCCCTTCAGCTCGTGAAACACGACCGATATAATCAAGCAAAAGTTTACTTGTCGCTGTACGCCTTTTTAGATTTGATTGCATCGTATAGTCGTACTGGTTACGATTTCCCCTACGAGTATCAAAACTTATTGCTATTTTTCCCGACCAGTATTGGCGCTCTTTATCACCTGAAGCCGCAAAAGAGACAACCTGAGATTTGTTAAAAGTAAAAGTCTCTTTTCCCTGAATTATACGAAACTTCCCATCTTTATATCGTAAAATTCCCGGAATAGTCGCCACACCCTCGACATTGACATCAATAATGTGATAACTCTTTATTTGCTTAATATCATCAAAATCAAAACTGTAAACCCCTATCTCTTCACTATCAAACTCAAGTTCATCATCAAACATTCCCTTAATTTGACCCTTAAACCACTCCCCCTTTTTTGTCTCTACCCAGTCATACGCTTTTGGAGTAGGGGAGAGCTTTTCCCAAGGTTGTTGCAGTTTTGAAATATCTATTTTTCCTGTTTTATCTATAGCTTTTACAACATTACCAACAGGCAAACGCACTGTTTTACTTGTGTTTGCATCGGAACGCTCAGCCTTTTCTCGTACTTCAGCATCACTCATTCCCGAAGTATCTTTAATGATGACAGGTTCACCCTCTAAAAGTGCAGATTTATCCACAGACTGCATTTGTCTGCTTTGGTTTGTATCCACTGCGTTTACAAGATGCTCTGCAAACGCAGCGCTCAAAAGCATCAACAAAAACGCAACTATTTTCATCTAAAGTTTTCCATACATTTCATTATAAAAATTTAGAGCATATCTGTCACTCATACTTGCAATATAATCTGCCACCACTCTATGTTTATTACGCTTGTCAAGTTGTTGAAAATAAAAAGAAGGAAGCATTTTTTCTTCTTCCATAAGTCCTTTATAGAGTCCTTTTATTGCCTGTTTCCCAGCATACATTTTACGGACAATATTTTTATGTTGGTACATTTTTACAAAAAGAATCTTTTTAAGTTTTTTGATCTTTGTCTCTAGTTCTTTGTCAAAACCAACAGGCATCTCTTCATAGTTTGCAACTCTCTGCTTTGAAAAATCAAGTAATGAATAGACGAGATGATTTATAAGATGGGAGCTAAATCTATAACGAAACATCTCATCATTTTCACTACCTACACCTTCTAAAGCCACTTTATCCAGTATTTCACAAGCCAACTCACTCTCTTTTAAATCTTCAAAAGTGATAAGCCCAGAGTTTACACCATCGTCTATATCATGACTCATATATGCAATTTCATCCGCACGATCCACTACCATAGCTTCATACGATGGATGTTTATTTAGGTCGAACTGTGTATCTATAATTTTTGGTAAAAATGATTTTTTATAAGGATAAGAGTGTTTAAGAATCCCCTCTAAAGTAGCAAAAGTAAGATTAAGCCCATCAAAATTTTTATACCGTTTTTCAAGTTTTGTAACAACCCTAAAACTTTGAAAATTATGCTCAAAACCATTGACAAATCCATCTGCTTTTAGGCACTCATCAAGTGTATCACCGCCGACATGCCCAAAGGGAGTGTGTCCCAAATCATGTGCAAGCGCTATGGCTTCAGCAAGTGATTCATTCAAATCAAGTTGAGAAGTGATTGAGCGTGCAATTTGAGAAACTTCAATAGAGTGTGTGAGACGCGTACGAAAAAAATCACCCTCGTGATTTAAAAAGACCTGCGTTTTATACTCTAATTTTCTAAAACTACCCGAGTGAATAATTCTATCTCTGTCACGGGCATAAGGATTACGAAAATCCTTATCTATCTCATAAAAACGCTGGTAAGGTTTCATTAGGCTTTTTTAATGAATTCTGTTTTTAGGTAGATTTTTGTTCCATTTACACGACCTTCAACATGGTCATCCATATCATTTGGAAGCGTAATTCTCGTTACAGTTGTACCGCGTTTTGCAGTGAACCCTGCACCTTTCACATCTAAGTCTTTTAAGATTACAATGCTATCACCTGCATGAAGTTCTACACCGTTTGCATCACGAAATACTACTTTGTTTGCTTCTGCATTTATAGCAGCATCTGCAAGTTTTTGTTCCTCTTCTTCCATATACATCATATCAAGCATATCACTGCGACCGAGCTTATTCCATAAGATGTATGACATAACTTTCACCGCTGGAGTTTCACTCCACATTGCATCGTTAAGGCAGTTAAAATGTGTCTCATCAAGTTCATTATTTTCTATTTGTCCTTTGCAGTTAGCACAAACATAAACGCTCTGCTCTTCGCTACCATCGCTAACAGGCAGTTCCAAAACACTTACATCTTCGCTACTTCCACACAACTCACATACTTCACTTCTTGCCATTTTTTATCCTTTTAAAATATTTTTATAATTATACTGCCCAATAATTTAATTAGGCTTTTTTTATAACAGTTCCAACACCATCACTCGTAAAAATCTCTAACAAAATAGAGTGCTCTACCCTACCATCAATAATGTGTGCTTTCTCAACTCCAGCATCTACCGCTTCAAGACAAGCATCCACTTTTGGAATCATTCCACCGTGAATTGTGCCATCAGCCTTATAATCTTCAATCTCTTTTTGGGTCAAAGTCTCCAAAAGATTTTTCTCCTTGTCTAAAACACCAACAATGTCCGTCATAAAAAGAATCTTTTTTGCTTGAAGTTTTGCTGCAATTTTACTCGCTGCAAGGTCTGCGTTTATATTAAATCCTGGATGATTCACTGTGTTTCCAGAACCAATAGGTGCTATAACAGGAATAAAACCTTCATTGATGAGATTTTCTATCACTTTATTGTCAATATTTACTATCTCACCTACAAGTCCATATTTTCCATTTGCTTTTGGCTCTGCCACGATAAAATTAGCATCTTTTCCACTTATGCCAAGTGCTTTACCACCATGAAGATTTAAAAGGGCTGTTATCTCTTTGTTGATACTTCCACTTAGTACCATCTCCACAACTTCCATTACCTGCTCAGTCGTTACACGCATACCATCAACAAACTCTGAACCAAGCTTGAGCTTATCAAGCATTGCACTAATGCGATTACCACCACCATGCACAACAACAGGTTTAATACCAACAAGATAAAGTAAAATAACATCTTGCGCAAATTTCTCTTTCAAATCAGGATTAATTTGTGCCGAACCACCATACTTTATAACAAAAATCTCATTTTGATACTGTTTTATATATGGCAACGCATCCAGAAGAGTCTTTGCTGTCTCTATCTTTTTAGTTATCATCAGTTTTCTCACTAAATTTTATAACATCTTCAGCAGACTCTATCTGTTTATTTCTTGTCTTAAAAAATGCCTTATCTGCTTTCTTTTCATTATATGCCTGACACTCCTCTGGTACGGTACTACCAGGCTCTTGATTAATACTATCGCACATTGTTCCTGTTACTTTAAAGTTTGCACATCCACTAACAAAAAGAACAACTGCTGCTACTGCTAAAATTTTATACATATATATTCCTATTTTTTCTTCACTATCAAATCAAGATATTTCTGAGGTGTCACACGCATCATCTCTTTTGCAAGCCAGCGTATTTGGAAGTATGCAGCACCACTATCTCTGAGTGTAAAGTAATTTTTTAAACTTCTTAAATTAAATGTAACAACCATATCTACTTTTACATTATCAGTGATGATATGTTTAAAAGCATCCCCAACATTGCGCTTTTTTTTCCCATTTTGTAGGGCTTCATAAAGAGCTTCGGCATCTCCTTGAAACTCCTCTAAAAAGCTAAGAGAACTTTTTGCAACTGCAAGAGAGTAAAAATCTTCTACAACATTAAATTGATAATTTAACTTCTCATACATCCCATTGATTTCAACTCTATTATAAGCTGCATCAGCTGTAACAAACATATTAAATCCAAGCACTTTTTTTATAAAAAATTCTCTGTCATCTCCTACTTTAGAAGCAACAAAAGCATTAATGAGAGAGCTCATTGTATAGCGAGTACTACGAACACTTATGGCTTGAATTCTGTGACGGGCATGTTCTTGCAGCACTCCACGGCTTGTTCCACGAATGAGATAACTAAGGTTTGCATGTTCTAAAATGGAGTGGTGAAAGTATGTCCAAGCCAAATCATCAAGAAGGTTTGACTCTTCTATTTCATTCAGTGTTTGGCACATCTCTTTATTTGGAAGTCTATTTTCTATCTCTTGGACAATATCGTTTTCACTATTTGAAAAGCTGTCATAACATGTACGAGCTGCAGTTTCAGCAACACCAATGCCAGTATCTTGAAGCAAGACTACCGTTGGTTTTGTATATTGTATACCGTACATCTCTTCCATCAAACACTCCGCTTTAGTATAATTTTACTATTTTAACATATTACTTCTGCACACCATCTAAAATAGGTACAAAATCACAATCTTCGAGTTCCTCTTCCACTATGCGTGAACCATTTTTCATAAAACGCATAATGACCTGCTTTTCCCCTTTTTGTAAAGGAGCCACGAGTATTCCCCCATCACTTAACTGTTCAAAAAGTTTTTCTGGTATCTCTTTTGCAGTTGCAGAAAAAAGAATTCTGTCATAAGGAGCATAGGAAATCCAGCCATTTTGACCATCATCTGTTCGCGAATGAATGTTGTTAATTCCCAAATCTCGAAAGCGTTTTTTTGCCTCCATCAAAAGCGGTTCAATCCGCTCAATGGTAAAAACACCTCGAAAAAGATGTGAGAGTACCGCTGCTTGATACCCACTCCCACAACCAACTTCTAAAACTCTATCTGCACCGCGAGGAATGAGGTACTCTGTCATTTTTGCAACAGTTAAAGGTGAACTTATAAACTGTGCTCCTCCTATAGGCAAAGCATCAAGCTTATAAGCATTGTGACGAAATCCAGTTGGAACAAAAGCCTCTCTATTTGTGCTTGCTATCGCTTCTTTTACTGCTGGAGAGAGCAGAAATCTCTTCTCTATTTCATCTGCCATCCGTGCAGTTTTCGTTGCTGTTATTCTATCCAAATTACTCTATCCCCACATCCATATATCTTCGCATTAAAGATATATCTTTTTTATTATATTTGACCTCTAAGCAAGGCTTATTCCCATTGTAAAAAGCTTCACCCTGTGGTGAAATTATAGCGCTTATTCTTGTGCACTCCTCATTTTTAGCATCACTTGCAACAACATAACATTGATTTATAAGTGCTAAAGACTGCGTTAAAATTTCAAAATGTTTAGCCCGTATTTTCCCCCACCAAGCAGGAACAGCTATGATGTCAGCCCCTTCACATTTACACCATAACTCCTTGAAACGCAGTTCAAAACAGATTAAAATTGCAATTTTTATGCCATCAACTACAACAAAATCAATATCGTCTATATTTCCCTCTACAAAATATTTCTCTTCGCCGCCAAATTTAAAAAGTTTTGCCTTAGCCCTCTCATAAATCACTGCACCATTGTGAAATACTTTTGCAAAATTATAAACACCACCATCGCGTTTTTCTATAATTGTTAGTATAACTGTTTTGTTTGTGCTGGCTTTTTTTATAGACTTAATGGCAGATGAAGCAAACGCAGTAACTGCATCAAAATTCTCATAATCAAAGCCCGTTAAAGCAACTTCTGGAGCAACGATAATGCTATTTTTTTGACTATTATCTATAAGTGTAAGAAGTGTTTGTAAGTTAGCGTTATAATCAGATGTAGTTTCAAACGAGAGAGAGCAGAGCGTATGCTCAACTCTTTTAGAAGTCATCATCAAAAGAGAGGCTACCTTTTGAGTAGTTTGCTACATTTCCTTCAAAGAAATTTGTTTTTTGATCATTAAATTTTGAAAAATCATCTACCCATTTAATAGGGTTTGTAACATTGTAAAGTTTATCAAAACCAACAGAATTCAATCTATCATCTGCTAAATATTGTATATATTGTTCTACAATATCATTTGTAAGTCCAAGGATTTGTCCTTGTGTGATATATTTTCCCCAATCAGATTCAAGTTTTACAGCTTCTCTAAACATATCATATACATCCGCTTTTAACTCATCTGTAAATAAATCAGCTCGCTCTTTTCGTAGTGTATTTATAAGATTTTGAAAAAGTACAAGGTGTGTCACTTCATCACGCTGAATAAAACGGATCATCTGTGCAGAACCAAGCATTTTTCCAGAGCGTGCAAGTGTATAGATGTAAGTAAAGCCACTATAAAAATAGATACCTTCTAAAATTTGATTTGCAAAGCAAGCTTTTAAAAAGTTCTCATCCGTTGGATTTTTTGCAAGCTCTTGGTAAACTGCTGCAATTGCATCATTTTTATGTTTAAGCATCATATCTCTACGCCAAAGGTCATAGATTTCATCAGAGTGTGTCGAAATACTGTCAACCATTACTGCATAACTTTGCGAATGCAATGCTTCTTCAAAAGATTGGCGTACTAAAATAAGGTTAATCTCTGGGGCAGTCACATAAGGATTAACATTGTCAATTAGGTTATTTGTTTGAAGAGAATCCATAAAAATAAGCTGTGAAAGAGCCTTATCATAGGCTGTCTTTTCTGCATCTGTAAGTTGTTTATAGTCATTTACATCACGAGTCATATCGACCTCTTTAGGAAACCATGTATTGTTTAACATTACTTCCCAAAGGTTATATGCCCACTGATATTTAATATTGTTAAGTTCAAAAATACCTGTTGGATTACCACCAAAAACTTTTCTGCCATTTACATCTTCAGTTGAATCAGGGTTATATATCTGCTTTCTATTCATAAAAAATCCCATCCTAATTATAAGTGGATTATTTTAGCACTATGTCCATTAAAAACTGATTATTAGATACAATATCCTATGAAATTCACTACAAAAAATTTACTTTCAAATAGACATATTCAAACATCTTATGCAACACTTTTTAGAAAGCCCTTTTTAAAAGATTGGGAAATTGAAGAGTTCACTCTTAGTGATGGAGATTTTATAGAAATTTATTGGCAAAACAGACCTAAACGCAGTGAGTGTAAAAAGATTGCTATTTTATTTCACGGGCTTGCAGGCTCTTACAAATCACCCTATATTCAAGGTGCGGTACAAGAGCTTTGTAATGATGGATTTGCCTGTGCGGTTGTACATTTTCGTGGATGTGCTTTAAAAGAGAATCTTCTTGCACGCTCTTATCATAGTGGAGATACAAAAGATAATCTTGAATATTTGGAGCATATACATAAAAAATACAAAGCTGCGAAAATTTATTGTGTTGGTTACTCTCTTGGGGCGAATATGCTTCTTAAACTTCTAGGAGAAGAAAAACAAAACAGTTTTATAACAGCAGCAGTTGGAGTTAGTGCCCCACTACAGCTTGAAATAGCGGCAAAAACTATAGATAGTGGAGGAGCAAAAATTTATCAAAAAAGACTTTTAGATGAATTAAAAATATCACTACTAAAAAAATTTAAAAAATTTGATTTTGAAAAACTTATTCATCTAAAAGAAGAAAATGTTAAAAATATGAAAAGTATTCGTGAATTTGATGAACTCTATACTGCACCTATTCATGGTTTTTCTTCAGCGGATGATTATTATGCTAAAAATAGTGCAAAGCAATTTTTAAAATATATAGAGACACCCACACTTATAATTCAGGCAAAAGATGATCCATTTATGACACCGGAAGTTTTACCAAAAAAAGAAGAAATTTCAAAATTTATCACTTTAGAAGTAAGTGAAAAAGGTGGTCATGTCGGGTTTATTGAAGGAAATCTTTTCAAGCCAAAATATTGGCTTGAAAAAAGAATAGTCGAGTATTTTCGACTATTTGCGTGAGTTACGTTTTCTCTCACTCTCAGTTAAGAATTTTTTACGAATACGAATAGATTTTGGAGTTACTTCAAGAAGTTCATCATCTTCAATCCACTCTAAAGCACGCTCTAAAGACATATCACGAGGTGGCACAAGTTTAATAGCTTCATCAGCTCCAGATGAGCGGACATTCGATTGTGCTTTTCCTTTAATAGGATTTACAACCAAGTCATTTTGACGAGAATGTTCACCAACAATCATACCTTCATATACTTCAGTCTGCACACCGATGAAAAGTGTTCCACGGTCTTGAATACCAAAAAGAGAGAATCCAAGAGTTGAACCAGCAGTCATAGATACAAGTGCACCATAACTTCTTGACTCAACAGCACCACTAAATGGACGGAACTCTAAGAAAGAGTGGTTCATAATACCTTCACCTTTAGTATCTGTTAAGAACTGTCCACGGAAACCAATTAATGCACGAGCAGGAATTTCAAACTCAATTCTTTGGAAACCTTGACCCATAGGCATCATAGATTTCATCTCAGCTTTTCTTTTACCAAGACGCTCAATTACAGTACCACCAAGTTCTTCAGGAACATCAATTACCAAATGTTCAAATGGTTCACATTTTACGCCATCAATCTCTTTAGTAATAACTTCTGGACGAGAAATACTAAATTCATAATCTTCACGACGCATATTCTCAGCAAGAATTGTAATTTGAAGTTCACCACGACCACTTACCTTAAATTTACCCTCACCAACAACTTCAAGTTTCATAGCAACATTTGTTGTCATTTCAGCTTCAAGTCTATCTTTGAGTTTATTTGAAGTTACATGTTTACCCTCTTTACCAGCAAGTGGAGAGTCATTTACAGCAAATACAACTGTAAGTGTTGGCTCTTCAACATGCATAGGATCAAGTGCTACAGGATTAACTGGATCACATACAGTATCTCCAACATCAACAGTTTCCATTCCTGCAAACGCAACAATATCACCAGCTTCTGCTTGGTCTATTTCCATACGATTAAGACCCATAAAACCAATAAGTTTAGAGATTTTTCCTTTTACCATTGAACCATCAGCTTTTGCAAGCATAACATTATCACCTTTATTTACACGACCATTAAAAATACGGCTAATTCCAATTTTACCAACATAGTTGTCATAATCCAGTGTAAACACTTGTGCTTGAAAGTCATTGTCTGGTGAACCTTCAGGTTGTGGAACATGCTCTAAGATAGTTTCAAAAATACATTGAAAATCTCCACCCTCTTCATCCATATCGAGTTTTGCAATACCATCACGCGCAGCAGCATAAATAATAGGAAAATCTTGTTGCTCATCTGTTGCACCCATATCTGCAAAAAGGTCAAACATTTCATCTACAACACGATCAGGCTCAGCAGAAGGTTTGTCAATTTTATTGATAACAACAATTGGTTTTTTACCAAGTGCAAGCATTTTTTTAACAACAAATTTTGTTTGTGGCATAACACCTTCATAAGCATCAACAAGTACTAAAACACCATCAACCATTTTAAGAACACGCTCAACCTCACCACCGAAATCAGCATGACCCGGAGTGTCAATAATGTTAATTTTATAATCTTTATAACGGATAGCCGTATTTTTAGAAAGAATCGTAATACCACGCTCTTTTTCAAGTGCATTGCTGTCCATTGCTCTTTCATCATGTTGTTCATGTGAACCAAAAGTACCAGATTGCTCTAGTAGTCCATCAACCAAAGTTGTTTTACCGTGGTCAACGTGTGCGATAACCGCAATATTTCTAATTTTTTGCATTAGTGGTTTCCTTTATTTGGAAAATTTTCGCGATTATACCCTAATTATCATTACATCCTTGTAAAATAAGTGCTATACTTTTTAAAAGAGAAATAAAAAGCGAGTAAATGTATAAAAATGAGTGTCAAATACCCAAAGTCTTTACATCCAATTTTTCTAAAACTTATTAATCATAATATCAAACCTATCATAGTCGGTGGATATATCCGAGATTCTCTTTTAAACCAAGAGTCTCAAGATATTGACATAGAACTTTACAATATTGACTCTCTTGAATATGTAGAAAAAATTTTAGAGGAGTTTGGTAGCGTCAATAGTGTTGGAAAATCTTTTGGTATTTGTAAATTAAAATACAGAGATTTGGAGTTAGATTTTTCACTTCCTAGAACTGATAGCAAGATTGCATCTGGACATCAGGGATTTCAGATACAAGTGGACACTTCATTAAACTTTATCCAAGCAAGTAGTCGTAGAGACTTTACCATAAACGCAATGGGATATGATATAAAAGCAAAAAAACTACTTGATCCCTTTCATGGCATAGAAGATTTAAACAAAAAACATCTCAAAGCAGTTGATTTGAAAAAATTTGATGAAGATCCACTAAGAGTTCTGCGTGCAATTATGTTTAGTGCCCGTTTTGAGTTTTCACTTGAGAGCTCTCTGTTTATAAAGTGTAAATCTATGATGCAAGCCAATGTTCTCAAAGAGTTAGCACAAGAGAGAATTTTTCAAGAGATTAAAAAGATTTTACTTCAATCAAAAAAAACATCACACGGCTTTTTACTTTTAAAACATCTTGATGGCTTTATTTTTTTTAATGAATTTATCCTTTTAAGTGAAGAAAAATATTTTGACATTCTAAAAAGTCTTGATATTTTTAAACAATATTATTTTACAGAAAATGAGGATACTAATATAACAGTTATGTTTGCTCTTTTATGTTCAAAATTTACAATAACAACACAGAAATCATTTTTAAACAAACTTACAAAAAATAAAAAGATGATAAATACAATAGAAAAACTAACCCAAACGCAGCTGCGTTTAGAAGATTTACACAATTACGATATTTATAAATTAGCAACGAAAGTAGATATATCACTCTACTGCGTTTATCTTTATGCCCTTTATCACAACAATAAAAAAAGAGAAATAGATAATTTAGTAGATAAAGCAAAGAGATTAGGAGTATTTCACAAAAAAGCAGAGCCTTTTATAAAAGGGAGAGAACTCTTGGGCTTTAGTTTACAACCATCAGCACTTTTTTCAAAAATATTAAATAATACTTATGAAGCACAGATGCATGAGAAGATCAAAAATAGAGAAGAGGCCCTCATTTGGATTCAAAATTATCTAAGTCTGAAAGATACCTTCCTTGAACATAATCAGGATTAATTTTTTTGATAAGTTCAAAACTCTCCTGCGTTTGAATATTTTTCATCCATGTTTTTATTCCCTTTTCATGAGCCATAGTTACAAAACCATCAACAATATTC
>NZ_JALUKE010000081.1 GCF_027056685.1 Sulfurimonas sp. | reverse complement strand
GCATACTTATTGTGCTAAGTATTGTCATAAATAACAATGTCCTTATTTTTAATTTTTATCAGATAAATTTAAAACATCAAAGCGATGAAATAGAACAGCAGCTCGATGCACTATCTCTAAGAGCAAAACCAATTCTTATGACAATGGTCTCAAACGCCTTAGCCCTTTTACCTATCGCTTTAGCAATAGGCACAGGCACCCAAATCATCCAAGATTTAGCAATTGCCATTATGGGAGGTCTGCTTTTTGCTATTGTCATTAACCTCTACCTCATCCCACTCTTTTTCCATTTTATAAGAATAAGATAATATAATGCAGCTATGAAAAATAAAGATAAAGATGAAAATAATAATATTGACCCTAAAAATTTAATGGCAGTTGAGCGTGCCACAACAGCACTTATTGGTACTGCCATATCGCTCATAGTATTAGGCTTCGTTGTAGAAAAATTTGAGCTTTTTTTAGATTTAATCTCTATGCAGTTAAAAGGAAAACAAGATCTATCTGTGCCACAATTACAAAACACAGACTTCTACAACTACCTTGGTATAGCAATAGTAAGTGCCGGCATCATTTTAGCTCTCTATACTTATCGCTACTATACACTATGGATTAAACATCTACAGGAAGGGAAAATAGATACTGACAAAAATATCTATTTTCTTTTATCTATTTTTGTAGCATTAATAGGTGTAGTAATGCTTGTTGGTATGGTAATCGTATAATTTTGAGAATATTTATATGAAACTGCTTATTATAGAAGATGATGAAGATATTATCTCCTTTTTGACAAGAGGATTTCAAGAAGATGGACATCTCCTTGAGAGTGCAATTGATGGCGAAGATGGGGAATATTTAGCCTCTATAAATAGCTATGATGTCATCATTATTGATTGGATGCTTCCATCTAAAAATGGCATTGAAATCATCACAAGTTTACGAGAAAAAAACATTCTCACACCTATTATTATGCTAAGTGCCAAAGGTGAGATTGAAAATAAAATAGAAGGGCTACAGCACGGTGCAGATGATTATTTGAGCAAACCATTCTCATTTGCAGAACTAGAAGCAAGGGTTGCAGCACTGCATCGAAGAAGCGTCTCTCAAGGCGTAACACTCCTTCATATAGGCGAAATCACAATCAATACCACTACAAAGATAGTCACAAAAGGAGAAGCTCAAATTATACTAACAGCAAAAGAGTATGAACTTCTACTCTTTTTAATACAACATAAAAATATATTTGTCACAAATGAGATGATAGAAGAGCAACTTTGGGGTATGCAAGAGTATATAAACTCAAATGTCATTCAAGTGACTATTTATCATTTGAGAAAAAAACTTACAAAAGAGCTTATAAAAAGCACAAGAGGTTTAGGGTATAAAATTGCAGTTTAAATCTTTAAAAACACGCGTACTTCTTTGGTTTGGAATGGTCTCATTTGTTGTGCTAACACTTTTTGGATTTTCATTCAACTACTTTTTAAACAACAGTATCAATAATAATATAAAAAACAAACTCCAATTTATTGCCCATAAATACAACGACCATATAGAGATAAAAAACATAGGTATTGCCATCATAAATAGTGGAAAAATAGTACAAAAAAATAGTGCTTTCACTCTAAAAAAATATAAAAAATACCTCAAGCAGAAAAAGAACTTTTTTATTATTAGCTATAAAGATGATGATGACTATATTGATGCACTCTATCTTGAAAGACGGGGCAATAAGACAATTATGATTGTCAAAAAAAATATTGACAATAAAATAGAAGATTTTCAAGATACTCTCCTTCTTCTCATCCCAATTTTACTCTTTGTTCTCATTTTTTTAGCAAGTAAACTCATAGATAAAATACTGCTCCCCATCAATAAACTAAGAGAGAGTACAAAAAATATTAGCATTACAAAATTTACACAAGAGATAGAAATTCCAAAAGAAAATGATGAAATAAGAGAACTTATACTCTCTTTTAATGCAATGATAAAACGCCTCAAAGATGGTGTAGAGCGTCTTGATAGATTTAACTCTGATGTCTCTCATGAACTAAAAACGCCTCTTACTGTCATTCAAGGAGAGATAGAAATAACGCTTAAAAAACTACGCAAACCACTAGAGTATGAAAAATCACTCAAGGTCATACAAAAACAGTCGTGGCAAATTACACGCATTGTAAACCAGCTTCTACTTTTAACAAAATACTCCAGAGAAAACATTCAAGAATCATTTCAAAATTGTGCACTTGATTCTATGCTACTAGCAACTATAGACAAATTTCAAACGCAACTCAATGAAAAGAATTTACAACTTACTATTAAAAAAATTGAGCCTATAAACTTCAAAGCAAATCCCATACTGATGGAGTCACTTTTTACAAACCTTATAGATAATGCAATTAAATATACCCAAAAAGATAAAACCATCACACTCTCTTTATTTCAAGATTCAAAAATTCATTTTACTATTGAAGATGAGGGCATAGGAATAGCAAAAGAGCATCTTCAAAAAATTACAGAGAGATTTTACAGAGCAGATAGTGCAAGAAATAAAAAGATTGCAGGTTTTGGTCTTGGTCTGAGCATCGTACAAAATAGTGTTTCTATGCATAATGGTACACTACAAATAAAATCAGAAGAGGGAAGTGGAACTGTAGTAGCTGTTATTTTTTAACTTGAAAGATTGTTCCAAAAAAGGTACAATTAGATATGAATAAAAAGATTAATGTTGTTTTTTACAAAACACCTGCAGGTAATGAACCTGTTAGAGAGTGGTTAATATCTTTAGAACAAGAAGATAAAAAAACAATAGGTGCAGATATTAAAACTGTTGAGTATGGTTGGCCAATAGGAATGCCTATATCAAAACCACTTGGTAATAACCTTTATGAGGTAAGAAGTAATATATCTAGTAAGAGAATTGCACGAGTGATTTTTATAATTATGGACAATTATATGATACTTTTAAATGGCTTTATTAAAAAAACACAGAAGACACCAATAAATGAAATAAATTTAGCACTTAAGCGTGTCAAGGAAATAAAATGAAATTAAATACTGACGCAATCGGAAGCTCTTTTGATGAGTTTCTAGAAGAAGAAAATATATTAGCAGAATCAGATGCAACTGCTATTAAGCGTGTAATTGCTTATGAAGTTCAAAAATCAATGAAAGAGAAAAATATAACTAAAACAGAGATGGCAAAACGAATGGGAACAAGTAGAAGTTCACTAACACGATTACTTGATCCATTTAATAGTTCCATCACATTAACAACTATAGAAACTGCTCTTAGCGCAATTGGAAAAAAGATACAAATTCAAATAGTTTGAAATTTACAACTCATATATAAAAAAACTCATTTATTCAAGGATTTTCCATGGCTAAAAACGCTTCAAATAAAACTTTAATCACTATTGTTGTCATTTTAATCATCGCTCTTTTAGGTGCTTCTGCAGCGGCTTTTTGGTATCTTAACAAAATTGATACTGCTCAAACGCAGTTAAACAGACAAGAGCAAAACACTACCGATGAAACACTTGCAAAAATAGGTCCCCTTTATCCACTCAAGCCTTTTACTGTAAATCTAAGAACAGCAAGTGGTAAAGATGTTTACCTCAAAGCAACACTTACTTTAGAGCTTGATGACAAACTCCTCTCAAAAGAGCTCGATGCGAAGAATGCTGTCATTCGTGATAACATCATTATGATTTTAAGCAACCAAACAGCGCAAAGTATTACTTCAGATATGGGTAAATCAAAAATCTGTAAGAAAATAAAAGCCAACCTCAACTCCATACTTACTGATGGACAGATACGCAATGTCTACATAGTCAACTTTGTCATTCAGTAGCTTTCATTTTTATTTCATCTAAGAAGCCTATAATAGTAAATATTTTTCACTATTATAGGATAAAAAATGCGTAACAAAATAGTTCTTATTTTTCTACTTGCCCTTACAGCTCAAGCAAATATGACAAGCTTTTATAAAGATGCGATGAAAACGCTACAGTATGAAAAGAGTTATAATCTTTACGAGACATCAAACAAAACTTCTCAAAGTGCTGTAACTTACTCAAAATATGCTAACTTTACTCTTGATGGTGCCTACTCAAAAACATATGCGCAGTATTTGCCAACATCATCAGGAAGTTTCAACACAACTGACATCTCTTTACATGACACTTTAGACCTTTTTGGAAAAAATAACTACAAAATCCAAACGCTGCGTTTAGATGTAAAGAGTGAAAAGAAAAAACTCTCTCTCAAAAAAGAACAACTCTTTATCTCATTGGTAAATATGGTTGCCCTTTACAATAAAACGCAAATGCAACTCAAAATCCACCAAGAACTTTATAAAAAACAGCAAAAAATTTATGTAAAACTTGAAGGTTTAGCAAAAAATGGAGACATAACTGCACTTGACATACTGCGTTTTAAAAACACCCTCACAACCCTGCAGACAAAAATAGTTGCACA
>NZ_JALUKE010000080.1 GCF_027056685.1 Sulfurimonas sp. | reverse complement strand
AGATGCTATTTTGGGGATACACTTTTGTTGATATGGTACAGGTGGAGGGAGAGATCTCTTTTCGTGGCGATATTATTGACATCTATGTCCCCTCTTCAAAAAATCCTATTCGTATCTCTCTTTTTGATAATGAAATAGAGCAGATTAAAGAGTTTGCACTTGAAACGCAGCGTACTTTGGGTGATGACCTCGAAGAGGTGCTAATACGAAGTGCTTTTTACTCGCTTGATGAGAGTGCATTTAATGCACTTAATGAGAAGATTAAGCAGAGTGAATTTGATGCACTTAACAAAGATGTAGCCTCTTTGGGATTTTGGCATCTTGATGAGATGAGTGAAAACTTTTTAGCAGGCAAAGAGACTAAACTTGTAAGAGATTTGCAAAATGTTTTAAAAGATGCCTATGGCATTAACAACCCTCAGCTTTCACGAGAGAGTTTTGAACTTGAAAAATTAGAAGAGAATGAGAGTGTAAAAGAGCTGGTTGTTGCAAATGCTGAGCAACTCATTAAAGTGCATAAAGATAAAAAGATTACCATTATTGCTGCAAACGCAGCGACACTCAAACAAGCAGGAATTTATGATACAAAGAACATAAATGTTATTACTGCGCCTTACATTTTAAACATCATTACAGATGATGAACTTGTTATATCTCTGAATAAGCCAGATAAAAAACGCCGTAGAAGAAAAAGTTCCATTTTACTTGATGATTTAAAAGCTGGGGATTATGTTGTTCATGAAGATTATGGAGTAGGGATTTTTGAAAAGATAGAGCAGACTGAAATTCTTGGTGGTGTGAAAGATTTTATTGTTATAAAATATATTGGTGATGATAAAATTCTTCTACCTGTTGAAAATCTTGACTTTATAGACCGTTACATCGCAGGAGGGGGCAGTACCCCTGTTTTAGATAGACTTGGTAAAGGAAGCTTTGCAAAACTTAAAGCAACAGTGCGAAAACGCCTCCTTGAAATTGCAGGACAAATTGTAAATACAGCAGCAGCAAGAGCGCTTATAAAAGCACCTAAAATTTCACTTGATAAGAAAAGTTTAAAAGAGTTTCAAGCCCTCTCTGGGTTTGAATATACTGATGATCAAACGCAGTCTATAGATGAGATAATTTCGCAGATGAGTTCAGGGCATATAATGGACAGACTTTTAAGTGGTGATGTTGGTTTTGGAAAGACAGAAGTAGCACTCAATACTATCTTTGCAGCATATAAATCAGACTATCAGTCTGCGTTTATTGTGCCTACGACACTCCTCTCTGCACAGCATTTTAGAAGCTTAGATGAGAGATTTCAAAATTTAGGCATTCGTTATGCTAAGCTTGACAGATTTGTAAGCACAAAAGATAAAAATGCCATTATAAAAGGGCTTGCGAGTGGAGAGATAGATTGTGTTGTTGGAACGCATGCTCTTTTTGGTTTAGAGTTTAAAAAGCTAGGTGTTGTCATCATCGATGAAGAGCATAAATTTGGTGTCAAACAAAAAGAGAGAATAAAAGAGCTTTACCATAATGTGCATCTACTCTCCATGTCAGCAACACCAATTCCTCGTTCACTTAATCAAGCACTAAGTTCCATAAAAACCATGAGCCAACTTTTAACGCCACCAAGTGAGCGACAAGGTGTGAGAACTTTTGTAAAAGAGTATGATGAAAAGCTTATAAAAGAGGTTATTTTGCGTGAGCTTCGTCGTGGAGGGCAGGTTTTTTATGTTCATAACTCCATCGACCATATGCCTATTAAAATGGGCGAGATAAAAGCACTTCTTCCAGAGTTGCGAGTACTAATGCTACACTCTAAAATCTCTGCCGTGCAGACAGAAAAAGAGCTTTTAAAATTTGAAGCGGGTGAATATGACTTGATGATAGCAACCTCCATCATCGAGAGTGGTATCCATATGCCTCGTGTTAATACTATTATTGTCGATGGTGCCGATAGATTTGGTATTGCTGATTTGCATCAACTTCGTGGACGCGTTGGGCGTGGAAACTATGAGGGTTTTGCCTATTTTGTTGTACCAAATAAAGAGGCACTTACTGATGAGGCGAAAAAGCGTCTTTTAGCACTTGAATCAAACTCCTTTTTAGGTTCTGGTTCGGTTTTGGCTCATCATGATTTAGAGATTCGTGGTGGAGGAAATCTTGTGGGAGATGCTCAGAGTGGGCATATAAAAAATATAGGCTATTCACTTTACTTGAGAATGCTTGAAGATGCCATTAAAGATTTAAGTAATACCACTCAAACGCAGCGTGCTAAAGTAGATATTAAACTTACCATTTCGGCGTATGTTAGTGATATGGTTATTCAAGAAGATAGACTGCGTTTAGATATATATAGACGACTCTCTCAGGCTGAGAGTGCCATAGAGATTTATGAAATTGAAGAGGAGGTCATCGACAGATTTGCCGAAGTTGATACCCCTACAAAACAGTTTTTTGAACTTATGGTCATTAAGCTCTTAGCTATTGAGAAAAAGATAAAGTCTATAGCAAATTATGGGCAAAATATCACTTTTACTTATTTTAATGAGAGCAAAGAGACAATCAAAGCAGATAGTAAGGATGACGATGATATTATTAAAAATACATTATTTTATTTAAGAAATAATAAGCCTAAGACTCTTTAAAAGAAAAAAGTTGGTATCTATTTTGAAATTTATAAAAATTAGTTTTCTTGTTTGTCTGCTCTTTTGCTCCTCGCTCTATGCGATGCCTTCTCTTGTCTGTGCAAAATGGTTAAGTCAAAATTATTCTAATCCTGATTTGGTTATTGTTGATGTAAGAAAACCTGCACTCTACAAGCAGGGACATCTTAAACATGCTGTTAATGTTCCTGTTTTTAAAGATCTCTTTGATACAAGTAATGGGTATAAAATACCAAAACTGGACTTTTTACAAAAAGTTTTTAGTGATGCAGGTATTGACAATAAGAGTAAAGTTGTGGTTTATGGAGATAATGAACTAATATGGGCTGCTAGATTTTTTTGGATTAGTAAAGTTTTGGGGCATGATGAGGTGGCTCTTTTGAAAGTTGGATATGGAAATTGGAAAAAAGGAATGCTTCAAATAAGTAAGAAAGAGTATAAAGCAAAGCCAACAAAATTTATACCACGCATAAATAGCAGCATTATGGAAACAAAATTAAGCACTATGCTTGCAATAAATAAAGATGTAATTATAGATGGAAGACCTGCTGCATATTATAATGGTCTGAAATCCCATGCGAAAAGGTTTGGGCATATACCAAGTGCACTTAATTATGCAGGAATACAAAATTATGATGTCAATGGTAGCGGAATGAAATCATTGGCACAACTCAAAAAGATTTATAAAAATTTACCAAAAGATAAAAAAGTGATACTCTACTGCGAAGATGGAGCAGATGCAGCACTTAATTTTTTAGTCTTAAAAGAGTTGGGATACGATGCTTCTGTATATGATGGATCTTGGTTGGAGTGGGGGAATGATTTTAATCTTCCTATAGAGAAATAGTTATGAAAACAAATATTTACAGAGGTTCTATTGAAAAAAAGCTAACAAAGATTATATTGACTGTGACCTCTTTAGCTTTTTTCATAGCATATTTGATTTTTGTGACTATTTATTTAAAAAATGAAGATAAAAAATCTTATGAGCTTACAAAAACAATAGAAACGGTGGTATCTCAAGATTTAGCAAAATTAGTCTTTTTAAATGAAGTCTCAATTGCGGCAGATATTACAACAAAGTTAAAATCATTTAGTATGTTGGAGTCTGCTGTAGTTTACAAAAATGATGATACCGCTATATACCAATACAGCAGAAGTGGTAAAAACTTTATTCCTGATGGCAAATGTAAAAATCAAGAGTCACAAAGAGTGGGAGAGACGCTCATTGTAAGTGTACCTATTAATTACTCAGGGAAGGTATTTGGTTGTATTAGAATGAAACTGCATCATGTGACTTTTTTTGCTATTTTGAAAAAATACATACTGGAATTAGGGCTGTTCTATCTTTTTATTATATTTTTGTCATTTGTGTTAGCCTCATTATATGCGAAAAAATTTACAAATCCTATTTTAAAACTTATAAAATTTTTAGAAGAGATTGAGTTGAGCGCTTCGCTTGATAAGCGTATAGCTATTACAGAAAATGATGAGTTTGGTAAACTTTATGAAGAGACAAATATTATGCTTGAGAGTTTACAAAAATCGTTGCAGGCAAAACAAGAAGCTGAGGAAGAAGTAAAATATCTTAGACAGTATGACCCTTTGACCGGTTTGCCAAATAAAGAACTATTTATACAATCACTACAAAAACAGATTGATTATTTAACTCAAAAGCAATGGCACTTAATGTTTTGTGTAGATATAGATAAATTTAAAATTTTTAATGATCTTTATGGACATGAAGTTGGTGATATTGTTTTACAAATTTTGGCAAAACAGTTAGAAAAAGAGTTTAAAAATGCTACGATAATCGCAAAAATAGGGATAGAT
>NZ_JALUKE010000079.1 GCF_027056685.1 Sulfurimonas sp. | reverse complement strand
AAAGTAGAGAGACCAAAAAATTGTCCTGTTTGTGGGAGTGAACTTCTACAAGAAGAGGTACTAATAAAGTGTCAAAATCTCAACTGCGAAGCAAGAGTTGTAAACTCCATCATCTACTTTGCTTCGAAGCCCTGTCTAAACATTGATGGACTTGGCAATAAAATAGTAGAGCAACTCTATAGCGAAGGACTTGTAAAAAGTGTGCTTGATTTGTTTGATTTGAGTATGGAAAAACTTTTGGAGTTAGAGGGCTTTAAAGAGAAAAAAGCACAAAATCTTCTAAACGCAATAGTAAATGCTAAACGCAGTGAACTTTGGCGTTTTATAAATGCACTTGGTATTGAGCATATAGGAGAAGTGGCTTCAAAAATGATAGCACAAGCCTTTGGACTGGAGTATCTAAACGCAGCGAAAGAGGAACTTACAGCCATTGATGGTATAGGTGATGAGATGGCAGAGAGTTACTTAGAATTTATGCGTGTAAATCGTGAAACAGTGCAAAAATTGCAAGCGATTTTAGAGCCTGTAGCTCCTGAGAAAAAAGAGGAAGCAAAAGAGAACCCTTTTAAAGGAAAAACCATTGTCCTAACAGGAAGCATGAGCAGACCAAGACCAAAAATAAAAGAGATGCTAGAGTCTCTAGGTGCGAAAGTTTCAGGAAGTGTGAGTAAAAAAACTGACTTTTTGATTTATGGTGAAGATGCTGGAAGTAAGTATGATAAGGCTGTGAGTTTGGGTGTGGCTACACTTACTGAAGATGAGATGCAAAGTATGCTCTAATTTATATACAATTATCATTATATCGATAGTTGTTAGCATAAATATGCTATTATTATCAAAATAAAGGTATTTATATGTTGAGGACTTAGTATGAGCGAAATTAATTTTTTTACTACGAATGATGAAATAGCAAAACTATTAGCTTCACGAATAAAGAGTGAAAGAGTGGCACAACACTTAAAGCAAGAACAACTCGCTCAAAAAGCAGATGTGAAAATAGGAGTGGTGCGAAACCTAGAACAAAACGCAAAAATAACGCTGCATAATCTCATTGCAATATTAAGAGCATTACAAAAACAAGAGATATTTAGTGAGCTTTTTGACTTTGAAAAAGAGAGAATTGCAGTGGATGCTTTTAAGTATGAAGAAGAGATGCGTAAGAGAAAGAAGCAGAGAGTATATGATGCAAAACAATTATAGATGAAGCTTTTGATTTAAGTATCTTTCCGATTACTCTGCTTCAGCAAAATCTTGATTGGAATCGGCTAGGATTGAAAAGTGTTTTTAAGAGCATTCGTCCGAAGTATTCTATTAAAAAGCATAGTGAGGTGTTTGGGTATAATTCGGGGATGAAAAATATTGAAGATAAAATAATATCCAACTTTGAGAGCATTAAAGATGATATTGATGGCAATTTTGGTAATACTTGGCAATCTAAAAAACATTTTACATCCCATGTAGAGAAAAGGATATTTCTTAAGCATGTCGCTAGTGAGAAAGATTATATTACAAAAATTTTAGAGTGTTTGAGTACATCAGTAGAGTATGTTTTTGCTCAACATGAAAATAGTTGGGATAACATATGCTATAATAGTGACAAAAGTTGGGCTGTTATCTTTAATGAACATGGTAAAATAATGACAAGTTATAAGATAGAACCTAAGAGTAAAAGTTTTGAAAGTACTCAATCTAGCATAAAAGCAAAAATAACAAAAGGAGTTCCAAATGAAAAATTTAGAAAGTATTTTAAACGATTACGAAGCTGATATTAGATTTTGGATGGATGACTATGGGGAAGGTCATTTGTTTTTAGAGCATAGAGAGCAGTTAATACCTTTTGAAGCAGATAAAAGAGTAATGAAACTTGACAAGAAAGCTTTAGTAGTCATTGAAAATGATAACAGTAAAGGAAGTGATAAATTATTTTTAAAGAAATTAAAAAATATTATCACTGGGAACACTATACGCAAAGCAGCATAGGGTGGGAATTTACTCCTGCTTTAATAATTCCTCAATCTCTCCACATAAGTTACCAAACAAAGGATTTAAAATATGACAGGATTCATTATTGAGGAAAACTTATGAAAAAATATTCTTGTAAAACTGATGTTAAATGACAATGCGTTTAGATAACTATCTCGTAGAAAAAGGTTTTGTTGAAAGTCGAAATAAAGCACAGGCTCTCATAAAAGAGGGGCTTGTTCTTGTGAATGGAAAAGCACTTAAAAAGAGTTCTTTTAAAGTAGAAGAGGGTGATGAGGTGACAATAAATGAGCATAGGTCATATGTCTCTCGTGCTGCGTTTAAGCTTGATGCTTTTTTAGAAGAGCTGCGTTTAGATGTAGAGGGGAGAGTAGCACTTGACATCGGCTCTTCTACGGGTGGTTTTACGCAGGTGCTTTTAGAAAAAGGTGTCTCTGAAGTCAGCTGTGTGGATGTCGGGCATGATCAACTGCATCACTCCTTGCGTAAGGATGTACGGGTGCAGGTTTACGAGGGGTGTGACATTCGCAAATTTGAAGCGAAGCAGAGCTTTGATCTGATTGTGAGCGATGTCGCCTTTATCTCACTATTGTATATTTTAGATGATGTGGACAGACTTGCTTCCCAAGATATAATCTTGCTTTTTAAGCCACAGTTTGAAGTGGGGCGTGAGGTTAAACGAGATAAAAATGGTGTTGTACTCGATAAAAAAGCCATAGCAGCCGCAATGCAGAAGTTTGAGGATGCTTGTGCGCTTAAAGGGTGGCATTTAGAGAAAAAATCTCCCTCTGCTTTGAGTGGAAAAGAGGGAAATTTGGAGTACTGTTACTACTTTAAGAAGTAGTTGTTAGAGGGATGTAAAAACATCCCATATTCTAGTTGGTTAAAACTGTTTTAAAAATTTTGCAAGATTATGTGTATCTTCTTTATAAATTGTGTGGTTTTGAGAAGGTTGAAGTGTTGCATACTTAATCGCTAAACCAAATTTTAGGGATTTATTACGTGTTGAACTAACTGTGACTCTATTAAAAGTAGCTTCTTTTATTGAATTCCACAATGTTAAAGCATTAAATCGAACAACAGCATTTGGAGATAGTTCACTTGTAAAATTTTGAGTTCTATCATTAGCAATTTTATAAATAGCACCATCATAGTATAGGCTGATTGAGCCAATTTCTATAAACTGATTTGTTTTATTTGTTAAAACGATGGTCTGTGTTTCAGGCTCAAATACAACTTTAATATTTTTGTCACTGTTATAATATTTTGGAAAAACATCTTTAAAACTTGCAGCTACTATTTCATATGTTGCTGTAATACTTTTTGTGTCACTATTAATCTCTTGTGGCATTTGTTTAAGATGATAAAAAAGTGTTTTATGCTTGATTGTGGCTTGATGCTCATTATAATCTGAAATAATACTAATTTTATTTGTTTGTTTTGTTAGATATGTTTCATACGCTTTTTTCGCATCAGCTTTTCTCTTTTGCTTGATCTCTTTTATACTTGTTTGAAAATCTGTTTCTATTTTTTCTTTTGAAGAAGATAGTTTTTGGAAACAATCATCGTTTGCAGTACAAGGAAAAGAATTATCAACAAGAGAAACATAGCTTTTTGTAAAATCTACAGGGTGTTTTTCAAGTGCTTTATGTTCTATTGATGTTAGTGTATCAAGTTGTTCATTATGATAAAAGCCACTACGATCTTGTATGTTTACTTTTACTTTTGGTGTTTTTGCAAGGTAGTTACTTTGGTACTGAGTGAATATTTGGTTTAATTCATCATTTGTTTCATTCGTTATTTTTTGGAGTGAATTTTCTGCTTTGTGCTCTGTTTGTAAGAGAGTGTCATATTTGTCGATAAGAGCTATACGGTTTATATCTTCATCTTCTATCCAATCTTTTGCCGTTTCATCAAAATCTTTATAATCAAAGACATGCTGATTATCACACATTCCTCCACCTAGTAGAATATTTAAACCTATAACAAATGGCGCCATTACTATATTTTCAATAAAAACGTGGCTTGACTTATTTTTACACTCTACTTTTTCAAATGGTATTTGTGGAGTATCTGGGGTATTCCATAAGACACCAGATTTCTTGAGTTTATAAACACGAGTATTAAAACCAACAGGTTTGTAATCATTTAGACGAAGAGCAGGGCCATTAGTATGATTTACTATCTCTTTTGAAAAAGTTTCATTTTTAATGCTGTATGGAGCAAATAGTTCTGCCTGCGGTTTATAGTTGTCATGATCAACTGGTTGTGGAAGAGGTTTTTTACCACAACCACTTAAAAGAGACATTACTGTAATGGTAGATACTCCTAATAGAAGTAAATTTTTGTTACTTTTTTTCATATATAAATCCTCGTATAATAAATTAAGTGTAGTTTATTAAAATTATCTTTTATTTGTCAAGTTTTAATAGTTTTTTTAGTTGCGTTTAAAAAATAATAGCTTTATTTAAGTAAAATCAGCGTTGCTAAACCTAAAAATACAAAAAACCCATCGCATCAGTAGCAGTTGTTAGCAGCAGTGGTGAGGCAATGGCTGGGTCGATG
>NZ_JALUKE010000078.1 GCF_027056685.1 Sulfurimonas sp. | reverse complement strand
CACCAAAGTCAACTATTTGCATATCGGGTGTGAGTGTAATCTTTTTTTGGATTGCTTGGGCGATTTTTTTTGCACCGTTTACACGAATGTCACCACTATCCCAATTTTGTGCTCTTTTATCAAATGTGCTCATAGTTATTTTTCCTTTTAAAGTTGTTGTATCCAGTAGTCGCTGTATTGTTGTTCTTGTTTTATGCTTGTGCTTCCTCCGTGACCAGGGTAGACTGTTTTGTCGTAAGGAATTTGCTTAAATTTCTCTAGTGATTTTTTCATATCTTGGGGACTTGAATACGGAAAGTCGGTGCGCCCTATGCTTTTTTCAAATATAAAATCGCCGCTAAACATTGCATTATCTATCTCTATGGTTGAGCACCCCGGACAGTGACCGGGAAAATGACGAAATTTTACTTTTATGCCCTCTAAATCCAGCTCTTCATCTCCATCAATCTCTACATCAGGAGTGGAGGGTGGCAGGTCAGGCATCCATGAAGATGAGCTTAGCAGCATCACATCATCTTTTGGTGTGTAGAGTTTTACGCCAAGCTCTTTTTGCAGGGCTGCGTTTGACCATACATGATCAAAATGTCCGTGAGTGTTTAAGATGGCTATTGGATTAGTTACATTTTTTTTGACCCATTCAGTTGCACCAACACCTGGATCGATGATGATGTCCTTGCCATCTTTTGTGACAATGTAACAGTTTGTCTGATAAGGTCCCATTGGCTGTACTTTTATTTGCATATTCATCTCTTTTTTAGCGTGATTATAGCATTATTAGTGTATGAATTTTTTTAAAGAATTAGAGTTAATTATAGAAGCAAAATCAGTAGAAGAAAAGATAGAGCGATTTGAAATTTTTTACGACCTATTTCAAGCGGATAAGCTGGTGTTTGAAGAAAATTTCAGACCTAAAAAGTTTGAGAAGCCATCTTACAGTGAAATATGCACAACAGTAGCACCGCAGCATGTTCCTAAACGCAGTAATCTTACAGCAAAAGAGGGACAGATAAATCTGCTGCACGCTGTGGCACATATTGAGTACTCTGCCATAGATTTGGCACTTGATGGCGCATACCGTTTTTGTGATATGCCTCGTGCATATTATGCCGATTGGCTGGAAGTGGCAAGTGATGAGATACGCCATTTTTTGATGCTTAATAAATTACTTAATGAGTTAGGTGCTGCGTATGGAGATATAGAAGTACATGATGCACTCTTTGAAGCTTCATATAAAACACAAACACTACTAGAGAGAATGGCAGTTGTGCCGAGATACTTAGAAGCAAATGGACTTGATGCCACCCCAATGATACTAAAAAAACTAAAAAAACTGCCAAAAAATGAGATGATAGAAAAAATTATTAATAATTTAGAAGTGATTTTAGAAGAGGAAGTCTCTCATGTCAAAAAGGGTGATGTCTGGTTTAAATATGCTTGTGAGCAGGAGAGTGTAGATAAAAGTATCTACTTTGAGATTATCAAAAAATATTATCCACGCGGTTTTTTACGCCCAAATGATTTGAATATTGAGGCAAGAAAAGAGGCAGGTTTTTCATGTATTGAACTCAAAGTAATGGCAAAAAAAGAGGTCTGTTAACTCTCTTTCATAAACGAACTAGATTCATTGTAAAAATCTCTTACCGCTAAAAATTCATCTAAATGTTCAAAGAAAATATCTACAAGTCGTGGATCAAAATGTTTTCCTCTCTCCTCTTTTAGAAGTTTAAAAATTTTCTCATCTTCCCATGTCTGTTTATAACATCTCTCGCTTCCAAGGGCATCAAAAACATCGGCAAATGCAGTAATGCGTCCATAAATATGAATTTCATTACCTTTTAATCCTCTTGGATACCCACTGCCATCGTATTTTTCATGGTGTTCATAAGCAATGGTTGCTGCAGTTTGTAAAAGTGGCTTATTGGAGTCTTTAAAGAGATCATAGCCAATATTTACATGCGTTTTCATTACCAGCCACTCATCATGTGTTAATTTATCTGGTTTGTTTAAAATATTGTCAGGAATGCCAACTTTTCCTATATCGTGCATTGGTGAAGCAGTAGTAAGATATTTTATCTCTTGTTCTTCTAGTCCATAGTATTTTGCTAATATCTCAGAGTATTTTGCAACCCGGCGGACATGAAAGCCTGTCTCTTTAGAACGAGTTTCACCAATTTCTCCCATACGGAAAATCAGATCTTCTTGAGTATGTTCTAAATCTTCATGTAGATGAATAAGCTCTGTAATGTCATTACGAATAGCTATGAACTCTTCTATCTCTTCTTTTTCATTGAGAATAGGATTGATGGTTACTTCAACAATATAATCACTTCCATCTTTTGTCCTGTTTTTAACAATACCAGACCATGATTTTTTTGCCAAAATAGTGTTCCACATCTCTTTAAATGCACTCTTGGACATATCTGGGTGTCGAACCATATTATGTGCTTTTCCGATTAATTCTTCTCGTGTATAGCCAGATATTTTACAAAATTTATCATTTGCATAGGTAATTCGCCCTGATTTATCAGTTTTTGAAACTATACTGCTTCTATCAACAGCGTTTTTATACTCTTCTAAGAGTTTAATATTCTTTAAAATATTTTGTTTAATGTGTGAACCAAAAAAGAGTGTGGAGATTGTAATGAGTAAGAATATAAGTAATACTATTATAAATGTAATCTTTTCTTCTGTAAACTCTCTTTGAATCTCTTTATCTATATCTGTAAAATGATTTTGTTCAAGAGAATAAAAATCTTCAATAACATTGGTTGATTTTATAAACCATTGCTTAGAACTATTTGTATAAAGATTTTTTTCTATAACATTATGAAAAATTTTTTGAATATATTTATAATCGGATGAGCAGAGAATTTTTTGGAGTTTATCTTTATATTTTTGCGTTAGTGTCGCTTTACATCGTTGGAGCGATACATCATAATTTCCTTTTGCCAACAAAACCATATTTCGTAAGTTTTTATTATTCTTGTGTGCTGATAAAAGAGCATTTACCAAAGCACGCATTTGTCCCAATGCCTCTTTTGAAAAGGAGAGATTTATATAAGAGATAAGTTGGTTTTTTAAAGAAGCATCATTAACATCTTGAACAACTTCAAGATAATTTGCCTGTAGTTCTTGAATTAGTTTAGTATAAAATAAAAATTCAAAGTCTACTTTGGTAGATAGATGCTGAATATTCAGTCGTAA
Organism: Sulfurimonas sp.; assembly: GCF_027056685.1. Lineage (GTDB taxonomy): Bacteria > Campylobacterota > Campylobacteria > Campylobacterales > Sulfurimonadaceae > Sulfurimonas. The sequence continues at coordinate 1,351 of NZ_JALUKE010000078.1, read as the reverse complement.
ATTTTTGAGTTGCGTTTTTATTTTAATGTATTGATCTCTGTGTCCGTGACAATACAAAATAAAATTTCTAAAAGAGCTGTCAACATTATGTTGCATAATTGAAAGTTGTGTTGTAAAAAGTTTTCCATTACTTGCAAGATACCCACTACTAAGCCCTCTCTCTTTTTGTAAATTATTAATTAGTAGAGCTATGTTTTTGCTTTTATGAATATTTACTTTAAGTGTTTGTAGCTCTTGATACTTGATGTAAGTGTTTGTTAAAAAGTAGGTAAATCCAATAGCAATAATGATAATTGGTAGAAAAACAATTGTTTTTAGTTTGTTTATTATTAGGTTCGTTTCTATGGTAAGCTCTTTGTTTTTTAGTGCTGCGATTATATACCACTAATGTTAAAGGAGTGTTAAATTCTTTTGGATATAATTCAAATTGTTAATAAATTTTAAAGGTTTATAAATCTGATGGGTAAATATTCTCAAATAAGTGATTATCTTGTACGCTTTTTAGATAATGAAGTGAAAAAGACTGGAATGCAAAAAGTTGTGCTTGGTTTAAGCGGTGGACTAGATTCTGCTGTTGTTGCAGTATTGGCACAAAAGGCTTTTGGCGATGATTTGTTGTGCGTGAAAATGCCATCACATTACTCATCACAAAATTCTCTTGATGATGCAGATGAACTATGTCGTGATTTTGCTCTTAAAAATATTACTTGTAGTATTGCTCCGATGTTAGAAGCGTATGAAGCAATGAATCCAGATTTAGATAATCTTCGTAAGGGGAACTTCTCATCTCGTATGCGCATGGCAACACTTTTTGACATCTCGGCGCGTGAAAATGCTTTGGTGGTTGGTACAAGTAACAAGAGTGAACTAATGTTGGGGTATGGGACACTCTATGGAGATTTGGCATCTGCTGTAAATCCAATTGGAGATTTGTATAAAAGTGAGGTTTTTGAACTGGCAGAATATTTGCAAGTAACAAAAAGTATCATTAAGAAGCCTCCTTCTGCAGATTTATGGGATGGACAGAGTGATGAGGCAGATTTGGGTTATACTTACAAAGAACTTGATGGTGCTATGAAACTCTATGTAGATGAGCGCTTGTCTCGTGAAGAGATTATTGATTTAAAAATTGATGAAAAAATGTTAGATATGATAATAAAAAGAATTTTTAGAAATCATTTTAAGCGTAAGATGCCCGTTATTGCAAAATTGACATCACGAACGCTAGGACATGATTTTAATTATCCTAGAGATATAACTTTATAAAGGCAGGGAAAAAGATATGAAAGATTTAAAAATACCTTTTAGTAGATACGAGAGTTCAAGAAGTGCGCACTCAAATGTAAGTGAT
>NZ_JALUKE010000077.1 GCF_027056685.1 Sulfurimonas sp. | reverse complement strand
GAGAAAATTGGAGCAAAGGCATTTGCTCTTTTTACAAAAAATCAGAGACAATGGGTGGCAAAGCCACTTGATGCTGAGACGATAGATAAATTTAAAAAAGCGCTTGATGCAAGTGGTATTTTGCCCAAACATGTGTTACCTCACGATAGTTACCTTATAAACCTTGGACATCCTGAAGTTGAAAAGCTGGAAAAATCAAGGGCTGCGTTTATAGATGAGCTAGAGCGTTGTGATTTGCTAGGGCTCGACAGACTTAATTTTCATCCGGGGAGTCACTTGGCAAAAGTGGCTAAAAAAGATAAAGAGAACCCAGAAGTGATGCAACCCATAGAAGATGTATGTCTTGATGTTATTGCAGAGTCGATTAACATTGCACTTGATAAAACAAAAAATGTTAAAGCAGTCATTGAAAATACTGCAGGTCAGGGAAGTAACCTTGGTTGGAAGTTTGAGCATATCGCACATATTATCGACAAAGTAGAAGATAAAAGTCGCGTGGGTGTCTGCATTGATACTTGTCATATGTTTACAGCAGGGTATGACATTAGAACACGCGAGGCGTATGACAAAACATGGGCTGCGTTTGGCGACATTATAGGTTTTGAATATTTGAGTGGAATGCACATTAATGACTCTAAGCCACCACTAGGCTCGCACGTGGACAGACACCACTCACTTGGAAAGGGTGAAATAGGAATTGATGCGTTTAAGTTTATTATGAATGATGAGCGAATGGATGATATTCCACTTATTTTAGAAACAATTGATGAGACAATTTGGAAAGAAGAGATAGAGATGCTTTACTCTTTTATAGAGTAAAATAAAATTTTTCGTTACAATATGGGTATATTTTTAGAGGGGGAATTAAATTTTGTTAAAAATGTATCTAAAAAAAAGTGCGGTATATGCTGTCTCTTTATCGTTAGTAGGTTTTATAAGTGCCTGTGGAGTTAGTGGGAATGATGGAACAGATAGTGTTAGTGGGGGTCTTAATAATCTAGTAAAAGCAACAGTCATTGATGATATTAATGCTTCAACAATGTTGCAAGTGATTCATACTAAAATAGATTCAAATGCAACAAATGCTTTTGGATATAAAGCAGTCAAAATTAGTTATAAAACAGTTGGTCAAGATGATAAACCATTAGTTGCATCAGGTCTTTTAGTTATCCCAACTGCCACAGCTCAGTACCAACAGTATCGTCTCTCACAAGGAAAAAAACCGTTTTCTGTTTCAATGCTTTGTAATAATCATGGAACTATTTTTAAGGATACAGAAGCTCCAAGTAATGTAGAATTGTTAAATGGATCATATCCTCAAGCAGTTTTAATGACAGGGTATGCTGGATTTGCAGCAATTTATCCAGACTATATTGGTTTTGGTGATTCAAATACAACGGTACATCCATATATATTGAAAAAAGCGGCAGCAAGAGAAGCAGTAGATATGCTAAAAGCTAGTATGACATATATGAAAAACAACAATGTAGTATTAAACTATCAGCTCTATATTTCTGGTTATTCTGAAGGTGGATATAATGCTCTTGCTATGGCTGAAGAGGTTGAAAAGAACTTCTCAGATAAAGTTAATCTAATGGGTGTCGCTCCTATGGCTGGTCCTTACAATGTTGAAGCATTGGCTGATGTTGATTTAAACGCAACACAGCCAATGGCATATCCTGCATTTTTGGCTGATTTAGCTTATTCTTATACTCATTATTATAATGATGTTAATCTAAGTGATATTGCAATCCCATCTTTAGCTCAGTTTCAACTAGCGTTTAGTGGGCAGTATGATACAGTACCTATCCATATTATTTTAGGAATGGGAGCTGTTGATGCGCAAGGAAATATAACAGATTACGGATTTTATACCCATGCAACTAATGAACTTTTTAAAGACAGTTTCATTTCTGATTATCAAAATAATCAAAATAATATTATGAGACAAAAGTTTGCCGAAAACACGCTTGATAATTCGACACCAAGAAGCAAAATGAACTTTATTCAGTGTGTTGATGATGATATTATTCCTTTTAGTGAATCTAATGATATATACAATAAATTTAAAGCTAATGGTGCAGATGTAACTCTTACGCCTATTCCAACTGGAATGTTATCTCAACAGAAAGATGCAACACATCCTTTTGTTCATGTAAATTGTGTGCCCGCAGCTTATGCAACTGCAGTAAAATGGTTTGCTGCAATTAGAAATGGAGATATAAAATGAGAAATATAATTAAAGTAACAACACTTTCTTTAGTAGCTGCGGGAACTCTTTATGCAGGTGGATATAAAATACCAGAAACATCACTCAATGCAATAGCCCTCTCTGCGGCAAATGTCGCACACTCTCACGGTGCAGAGAATGCTTATTCAAATCCTGCAAATATGGTTTTTATGGAAAATAAACAGAATATTGAAGCGGATTTAATCTATATTGGGCTTGATCCAGTAAGGTATAAATCTAACGATGGTAAAACAGATATAAATGCAAAAAAAGAGACATTTCTTTTACCATCACTGCATTATGTTTCAAAAAAACTTGGAAATAATGCTCGTGTAGGTTTAAGCATTGTAGTCCCAGGTGGACTATCCAAAAGATGGAATGATTCTCCTGCTGTTGAAAAAGCTAAAGAATTCACGCTAAAAGTAATAGAAATAAATCCAAGTGCTGCGTTTAAAATAAATGATAAGCTTGGTGTTGCAGTTGGTTTCCGAATTGTTAGTACTACTGGTATAGTTAAAAGTTCAGCTGCCATTTCTCGTGATATGACAGGAGACAGCATCGATATGGGTTATAATTTGGCACTTGCTTATAAACCAACAAAAGCATTAGAAATAGGCTTAACATATAGATCGAATGTTGATTTAACAGTTGAGGGAAATGCAAAATTATATATTGGCAATGCGAAAGTCTATGATGGTGGTTCAAGTGTAACTGTACCTCTTCCTGCAACCATAGATGCAGCAGTAGCATATACATTTCCAACACAAACAACAGTTGAGTTTGTCTATGAAAGAGTAAACTGGTCAGCATATAAAAATCTTGATTTTAATTATGTAAGTAATAGTCCAACTATTTTGAAGCCTTATTTTGATGACCCAATTGCAAAGGAGTGGAAAGATACAAATGTTTATCGTTTAGGTATAACACAGCAAATGGAGAAGTACACTCTTATGGCAGGAGCTGTAAAAGATGAATCTCCGGTACCTAACAAGAGCTTAGGTTTTGAACTGCCTGATTCTGACTCTGTTTCAGTTTCTGGTGGAGTGCGTTACCAATACTCAAAAAATCTCAATGTAGGTTTTGCAGCGCTTTACTCTATGCGAGACACAAGAAAAACTACGAATGACAATGATGTAGATGGTGAGTTCTCAAACTCAAATGTATTGATTATGTCTGCCGGACTTGGATATAAATTTTAAGGAAACAGTTGAATACTTTAGTTAATTTTTTAAAAACAAAAGAGATAGAAAAATCGGACATCTTTATACATTTAAAGTGTAATAAAGATGAAGCAAAAATGTTGCAACACATTGCAGTTAAATATATGAAAGGACAAGATGATGTACTTGTCCTTGAGCTTTTACAAGATTTGTATAAAAGTGAAAACTACGAGCATTTACAACATCTAAAAGAGGTAAAAAATCTTTTAGAACTTGGTTGGTTGCACCAGCAGAGTTTTACTCCTGTGAAAATTTCAGAGGTAACTCCCTTAGAACTTTTAAACAGTGCAGTAGGGCTTACACCTTCGTTTTTAAAACTACTTCAAGATGGTACGCTTGATTTGGATTTACCAGATATTAAGCCCTATGCAGATCATCTTGAATACCTTCAAGACCAATTTTTTAGAATTGAGCTTTATCAAAAAATGAGTGTTATCCGTCAAAATGTGCATGAACACTCTTTGGGTATAGACAGACTACAAAACAAACTCCAACATCTCGAAAAACGCATACAGGAGAGGGTCAAACAGACTTCTGAAAATTTAGGACTCGACAAATTTTTTAAACAAAAGAAGATGAGCAACTACGAACAGGTGATTTTTATTGCACTATTGCGTGAAGAGTATGGCTCTACTGACTCATCTTTGCGTGAGATGAATACGCTTATTGATTTAATCTCTTTAGATGATTATGAGCGTATAAAAAATCGCTCTCTTTTAGAAGAAGGCTCGAACCTTTTGAGCAGTGGCATTATTGATTATGAAGAGATGCTCAATCCTTTTGGTGGTATTAGCCGCTCTTTTTACATTGTAGATGATGTGCTTCAAAGTATTATTCATCCACAAAAAACAAAAAAAGTAACACGCTTGAAACTCGGTGCTTTAGTAGCTGAACAAGATATATTTGAACTTATAGACAGCGATACCTCTTTGGATGATGTCGTTCTAAATGAGAGTACAAAAGAGACGCTTGACAACTTAATGAAACAGGTGGATAAAGATGTTGTCTCTCGTCTTGTCAAATGGGGCATAAAAGATAAAAAAAGTGGTATTGATGCGCGTATTATCTTTTATGGTGCAGCAGGAACGGGAAAAACAATGACAGCATACTCACTTGC
>NZ_JALUKE010000076.1 GCF_027056685.1 Sulfurimonas sp. | reverse complement strand
CATCTGCATTAAAAAATGGTTCCGGATCTTTTTGGATAAAGCCGTAACTGTTATCGTATCTGTAAGTTTTTACACTATCATCCAAAAATCCATCTATACTTTTTGTTTTATTACCATCCAAATACACGGCACAATTAGAGCAGTCATCAAGACACAAAAGCCTAGCACTTTTGGCATACTTCAAAGAGGCTAAATACTCTTTAAGATTATCTAAACACAGCTTTTTACTTGTATCGCTTAAGCGTGAAAAGTTACTAATGGCAAGGGTGTAAATAACTCCCATAATAACTATGACAATCATTAACTCAATAAGAGTAAAAGCACTGCGTTTCAAGCCTATTTACATCCACTCATTTTGATGTCAGCTGCTTCTTTTTTACCACCCTCTTTACCATCTGCACCAAGAGAGATAAGCTCTACTTTTCCATCATCATTGATGTAAATAAATGGATGTCCCCATGAATCTTTTGGCAGTTTAGAGTCTTTAAAATAACCACTACTTGAGTAGTTCGGGTACTTCTGTGGATCAGGATTTTTTACTAAGGCTTCTAACCCCTCTTCTGTACTAGGATAAACGCTGTTGTTAATCTTAAACATATCAAGCGCACCATCATAAATGCTCTTCATCTGCACACAAACAAGGTTGCGTTTAGCCTCTTCCCCTTTACCTGTAAGACTCGGCATAACCATAGCAGCTAAAAGACCAAGTATAACAATGACTATCATCAACTCAATCAGAGTAAAACCTCTTCTCATATTTCTTTGCATTAAACTACCTTTTCGTATTTATTTATATATTATAGTGAAAAAGGATTACATTATCAATACAAAAGTTGGAATTTGAAAGCATAACAGAAGAATAGGTAGGCTTCTTTCAGCCTACCCCAAAGAGAATCTAGTATTTCAATTATAGCTCAATAGCTTATGAAGTTATAGACTTAAAAATAAATCTTACTACTTATTTAAAGTGTTATAATATGTGTTTGCATCTTCTTCAGTAAAATACGCATGAACGACATCACCATCATTTTTATTAGTTAGATTTAAATAACCATTTTCTTGTTTTACAGTATATGGATCAGGGTCAGTTTCTTCAGGATGATGTATAGTCAAAGTATCGCCAGAAACATCTATAGACTCTGTTCCAGAAGATTTATCATTACCTTTTAAATCTTGATAATTCCAAGATTTACCATCTTCTGCTACAACAACTTTACTCAGCCATACTCCATCTTCATCGTCCTTACCTACCGCATAAACTGTTTTACCAGCAATCAATGATTTTAAATCTGATGTAGGAGTTCCTGTACTGCCTCCCGATGTTGAACTTCCATCACCATTATTTAAAGCATCTTCAGCGGCTTGCTTTGTTTTATATAAACGTCCATCCTTAGCCTCAATATAAGTGTCCGTTTGACTAATAGGTTCTTTTAACATATCTTGATCAATTTTGTCGCCATCACCACTTGTACCAGTTATATGCAGTACTCCATTTTCTATTGTATATTGAAATGGATCTGTAGTTTCTTTTCCTTGTTTTGGATAAGTATCGACCATAGTTCCATTATCTTTAAACTCTAAAGTTTCCACATGATGAGGATTTACATCATTAACAGCTACATAATATGTTTTTCCTACAATCAATGATTTTAAATCTGTACTAGATTTTGTTAAGGAGTTGTAATATTTTTGTGCGTTATCTTTAGAGGTATATACTCTCTCTCCTATTCTATTTTCTAAGGTACCATCATCTCGATAATCTTTTGCTAAAATATATCCATCTTTTTGAGTTAATATTGTATATCCACCGCCTGTTCCAATTGTAACTTTATTACCACCATTATAAGTAATAGCATCACTATCTGTTGGAGATTGACTATTTAAATTGTATTGTTTAAACTTTGTTCCATCTGCAGATACAACAAATTTAAAAATTTCAATTGCACCATCTTCTGAAGCTACAACATAAAAAGTCTTACCAGCTAAAAGATTTTTAACGACACTTTTTTGTGTTGTTTGAAGATGTTCTTCTGCCTCGGATATTGTTTTAACTTTACCATTAAAAGCAGTATCTTGCTGTTTTATTTGATCAACTACAACTTGTAAATCAGTTGTATCTTTTGGTACAGCTTTTTTGATGTTACTATTTTTAAGTGCAGCTGTAAGTGCTTTAAGAACTTTATCTGTGATTTGTATACCATTTGAAGCATTACCATCGCTATCAATAGATTGTAAGAATCTTGCTACTGTTACATTATTTTCAACAATCTTTGCTTGATTTGTTAAATCATCCGCTGACACTGTTTTTAAAGGAATACCTGCAGCACTAAAAGTACAGTCTTTCCCTTTTTCAAAGGTAAAAGCTCCATCTGCACCTGTTGTACCTGTTTGTGAACCACAAGTGTAATTTACACCGGCAACAGCACTATCTAGGTAATACCCTGTCCCTGTTGCTGTTGTTGGATTATTATTACTTGAACTTCCACATCCTGTAAGAAGCAAAATTGAACTTGTTACAATGCTTAGGGCTAAAATACTTTTTTTCATCTGTTTTCCTTGTATTAATCTGAAGTAATTTTATAACAACTAGAATTAATAATATATAAAAGAACAAAATAAATTATTTTAGATTTTCAATGCACTCTGAGAAAGTTTTGCCCATGAGGAGTTTTTATCTGCTACTATAGATGCTTCGTATGCTTTTTTTGCTGCTTCATCTCTCCAGAGGTTACTGAGTACATTTCCTAGCAGGTACTTTTGTCTTGACCTTTGTATTGCGTTTAGCGCTCTTTTATTGAGTGATTTTATTACCTCGTAGGCTTTATTGTACTCCTGTTTATTCATATATGCTTGATACAAAGTAAATTCTACAAAAGGAGTTTGAGGGTAAGAGTGTGATCTGTTTTGTATCTGCATAATTTCAGTTGCGTATTTTATGATAATACTATTATCATGCATTGCATCCCCAACATTTATCATTGCAACATATCTATCTATATCTTTATAACTCCATCCAAAAATCTTCTCAATTTTTAGCATGCTTTTAATCATACCGTCTCTATTTTCTACCCTCTGGTATGTGTCAAATAAAATTCTATATACATCGAGATATGGCGATTTTTTATCATTTGATATAAGTGTTATTAAATCTTTTGCCGCATCTATTACATCAGTATAGTTTCCTGTAGCAAATGCCACTTTTATATATCTATAGAGCCATTTTTTTCTTGCTTTGACACTTTTTACTTTTAAATTTTTAATCGCTATAGTTTTAGAGAGTGAAAAGTCACCTCCCTTCATGGCACAGGCATACACACCATCATCCCATTTGTCCGAAAGCGTTATATTGTACTCCTGCGATATTGTTAGTACTTTTATGCAGTCTTTTTTCTCTAAGGCTCGTTTCATATTTCCTCTTGCAGCTTCATTTATAATAGATGCAATGCCTTTGTAACTATCTTCATCAAGTTTCGATAAAGCATTTTTAAGCTCTAATACTTTTGAATATTTCTTCTCTTTTAACAAAAGTTTTGCTTTTTCGTAAAGTGCTTTTTCTCCTATTGTCTCATTTCTATACTCTTGTATCAGCTTGTTATATTCGCTTAATTTTGCACTTGCATTTAAGTCTGAGACATCGAAGAAGAGCTCATTTTTAACATTTTCAACTATGTCAATATAATCTCCATCTGGAAATTTTTTCATATAGTCATTAAGAGCTTTAAGGGCTGCTTTTTTGTCTTTTGTTTTCGCAAGCCATAGTGCTTTGTCTTTTAACAACTCTTCATACTCATCATAACTAGCATTAATACCTTTTAAAAGAGCGCCAGCTATGGCTGCTGCTGTTTTATAGTCACCCATATCTGCAAAGCTATTCATCATTTTTTGTGAAGCCTTCAGATCTTGCGCAAAAAAGCTTGGTTTTGCCTCTACTATTTTCATAGCATATTGTGCTGCTTCTTTTTTTGAACTATTCAGTAAGATGTTTGCTAAACGAAACGCAGCAGTTGCAGCAACTTCTAAACTTTGCGTCTCACTAAGTGCTTTAACATAAAATCTTTCAGCCTCTTTATTTGCTCCATTATCTACAAGCATATCACCTTTATAGATATAACCCCATTGAGCAAAAACACTCTGTGTATGTTCACTAAAGAGTCTGTCAAAAAAGTAATCAGCATCTGTTGATTGTGAAAGTTTTGCATAACTTTTAGCAATTAGGGAGAGCACTTCTGCGATATTGTCGCTTGAAGAATATTCTCTTAAAAAAGTTTTTGATGATGAGATAACATCTTCCCAATCTTTTAGTTTGTTATATACTTTAATTTTATAGTAGAGTAATTCAGCTTTAAAAAGTGTGTTTGGATAGCTTTTCAAAACATCATCTATAGTATCTAAACAATCATTATACTGCTGCAGTTTATAGAGTTTTTTCACATTTAAGTACTCTTTTACATCTTCTACTTTTTTTATATATACCGGATTGCCTTGCAAGTCTAAACTTCCAACATAAGGAAGTTTGTCTTTATTCAGATAAAATGGAAAATTAAGTGCCGTATTCGATTGTTCTTTCTCTTTTTTTAATAATGGCATTTTTTTCTTATACCCAAGCAGAGTCCAACTTTTTGCACTACTAGCCTCAGCACTAAATACGGTGGCATCTTTAGTAAGATCAAATATATTTGAAAATAATTTTAATTTATAAACTGGCTTTATAATAATAAAAAAAGTATCTTTTTTAAGCATCGTGTTCACTCTAAAAAAATCATTCTGAAAATTTTTAATATTTTGTGAAGGTTTTTTTGAGAATGCACATACTACTTTTGTAGTAATATCAAAATCATTTTTTATCTCTTGGCAAGAAAAAAGAGTTTCTGCATTAAGATGCAGTGTAGAGTATTTTATAAAGTCATCTTTTGCACTATCGACTATGATTTCTAATGCAAAAGAGGGAATACAAAGAGAGAGTAAGAGTAGCCATTTTAACAAATTCCCTCTCCCTCTGTATCTAATTTTAAAGTCTAGTAACCGCTTTTATATACAAACGCAGTAATAAATTCTAAAAGAGGATTTATAGCAACAAAAGCAAATATAGTTGCAACAGCTGCTATTCCAATAATTGTACGGAGTGCTAAAGTTGCATTTGCAACATAGATTTCACCATTCACACCAACAACAGGTTCTTTCATAAACATATAGACAATTAATTTTAAGTAGTAATACCCAGCAATAGCAGAGTTAAGTGCCATAATAAGAGCAAGAATTGTATAGCCACTTGAAACAGCTGAACTAATCATATAAAGTTTACCCCAAAAGAGTGCAAATGGAGGCACACCTGCTAAACTTAACATAAACAGTCCCATAATAAGTGCAGCAACAGGTGAAGTTTTGATCATACCTGCAAATTTGTCATAACTATGGTCTGAAGACTGTCCATCAATAAGATTTTTTTGTCGAGAAATCCATAGCATAGAAAATGATCCTAAGTTTGTAAAACTAAATAAAATCCAATACAGGAACAAAGCACTATTTGCTTGTGTCGTTCCTATAAGTACAGCAGCCATTACAAAACCTGCATGAGATATAGAACTATATGCAAGCATTCGTTTTACATCTGTTTGAACTAATGCCCACATATTTGAAGCAGTCATTGTAATGACTACAAAAGCATACAAAACAACTTCAAGCCATACAATATGACTATGGATTAAAAATTCAAAAAATCTCATAGCAACTACAAAGCCCGCAATTTTAGGGACAATAGACATATACCCTGCCATCGCTGCAGAAGCACCTTCATAAACATCTGGTGCCCATGTATGAAAAGGTATAAGTGAAAGTTTGAAAGCAAACGCAGCTAACATAAACGCAACACCAATAAGAACATATCCAATATCAGAGTATCCATTTGAAGCTAACACTAAAGCAATTTTATTTATTTCTACTGAACCAGTAAGAGCATATAAAATCATAGCACCAAAAGCGAAAAATCCTGCTGCTAGTGCACCCATAGTAAAGTACTTAATAGCTGCTTCAAAAGATTTATCACGGTTGTGCATAGCAATTATAGTATATAGTGCTAAAGAAGCAGTCTCAAGACCAATAAACACTAAAATAATATTATCAGTCGCTACCATAAACTGAAAGCCTGCAATCATAAATAAAAAGAGTGCAAAAAATTCAGGATATGAAAATTCATGAAAGCGTTTATGTGTTAATGATAAAGGAATAAACAGCATCGAAGCACCAACAATTATAAATTGTCCAAGAAGAGCTAAACCATCTATAAGCATTACATCAAACATACCCAATATTGTGCCATTTTGAGAGAAGAGACCTGCACCATTTAACAATGAAAAGAAATCCATCACTAAAAATAGTAAACTAAGTACAACATAAAGAGATTTATCTAAACCACCCTTCACTACATCAATTACTAAAATCAGCAAAGCGCCTATAATAGGGATAAGCATGGGGGTAAGAGTCATAATATTTAATGACTCAAAAGGAATATTTACTGGCGCTAACATTAGTTCACCTCCTCAATAATTGTCTCTTTCATCAATGAAACTCTTGGTTTAGTTAAATCAGGAATTCTCTTTTTAGCCAATTCTGTTGTTGCTTTAGCGTGCATCAATTTAATAATTGATGTGACAGAATTGTTTATTGGTCCTAAAACAGGTTTTGGATAAACACCTAACCAGATAGCAACAATTACTAATGGAATAAGTCCAAAAAGCTCTTTTTTATTTATATCAGGTAAATTTTTATTTGCCTCATTTGTGACTTCACCAAAGAAAGCTTTTTTATATGCAGCAAGCATATAGATAGCTCCAACGATGATACCTGTACCAGCGAGTAGTGTTAATATATGAGACTGTTGATAGAATCCAAGAAGGCTTAAAAATTCACCAACAAAGTTAATTGTCAAAGGTAAACCAACTGAAGCCATCATCATAATACCAAAAATAGTAGCATATCTAGGCATTACATGCGCTAAACCACCAAATTCACTCATAAGTTTTGTATGTCGTCTGTCATAAATTACACCAACAAGCATAAAAAGTCCACCTGCTACGACACCGTGACCTAACATTAAAAAGATAGAACCAGAAACACCCTCTACATTTAAAGCAAAAGTACCAAGTATGATGACACCCATATGTGCAATAGATGAATAGGCGACTACCTGTTTCATATCCTTTTGAGCATAAGCAACCATAGATGTGTATATAATCATTATAACTGCCAAAATTGCAATTGGAATCATAAAGTATGCAGCAGCATCAGGAAAAAGTGGTAATGAAAATCTTACAAATGCATATGTACCCATTTTAAGTAGAATTGCTGCAAGGATTACTGAACCAATAGTTGGTGCTTGACCGTGCGCATATGGTAACCAAGTATGAAATGGAAACATCGGTACCTTAATAGCAAAACCAATAAAGAAAGCGACAAATAACCATAATTGAAAGTTTTCAGGCAGAACCAATCTATACCAATCTAAGATAGAAAAACTCCACACGCCTGCCGCTTGATAGTAAAAATATGCCATAAAGAGCATACCAACAAGCATAACAAGTGAACCAGCAAATGTATATAGGAAGAATTTAATTGAAGCATATATTCTAAGAGGTCCACCCCATGCACCGATGATATATAGCATTGGTACAAGCGAAAGTTCCCAGAATGTATAAAATACAATTGCATCAAGTGCAGCAAATACACCAGCCATAGTCATCTGTAAAAATAGCAGCGTAATAATCATATACTTAATTTTTGGAGTATCTGTTAGACTAGCTATACCTAAAAATGTAAAGAATGCTGATAAAATAATAATGAATAGAGAAATTCCATCTACACCTAAAGTATAGTTAATACCAAATGCTGGGATTAAAGGAATGTTTTCCATAAATTGCATGCCAGAAACATTATTATCAAAAGCATACCATAGCACTAAAGACAAAACAAATTCAACGAGAGCAACTGCAACACCATAAGTACGCATACTCTCTTTTTGAATCATGAAACCAAATACAGCTGCAAGAGCTGGAAAGAATATCAATATCGATAAAATATGATCTAACATATACTAAACTCCTAAACCTGATAAGATAGCTAAAATCTCATCAGAATATCTTGCTGTAAGTCCAAAAATCACAGCTAATGAAAGTAAGCCAACAAGACCTGCTACCATCCATTTCAGCATAGTAGATAAGTTACCACTTTGCATATCTCTTGTTTTCTCACCAGTACCATAAATAATACCAGCGATGCCATCTACAGTCGCATCTACAACTTTAAGATCAACTTTTGTCCAGAACACTTCTGAAAGTTCTCTATATGGTTTCACTAGATACTCTTCATAAGCATAAGGTATGTAATATTGATTAATCAATAATTTATAAGCAAATGAATTTTCCATTTTAGATGTACCATCTGGAACTTTTACTCTTGAATTTGCATATTTTTTATATGCATAAAGAATTGCTAAACCAACAAACAGTTGTGTCCCAACTAACATAATTATTGCAGTCCCATGTGCAATATGATATTCATGTGCATTTAATGCTTCTTCAACCATATCAAAGAAAGGTGTTTGCAGAACTCCCGCTGCAACAGCAACAAGAAGCAGTGGACTCATAGCCCACAACATATACCTATACGCTTCATGTGGATGAATGCCAAAAAGTTTATAACGCTCTTCACCATGGAAGATAAGTGCAACAAGTCTAAATGAATAGAATGCTGTTAAACCTGCAGTAAAGAGTAGAACACCATAAATTACCATATGATTTCCAGAGTATGCCGCTTCAAGAATTGTATCTTTAGAAAAGAAACCTGCAAAAGGAATAACCCCTGCCAATGCAAGTGAACCAATCACCATCATAATCCAAGTCCACTTCATCACTTTTTTCAGTCCACCCATCTTAAACGGATCGAGTTCATCATGCATTGCATGCATAACATTACCTGCACCTAAGAATAACAATGCTTTAAAACCAGCATGTGCCATTAAGTGGAAAAGTGCAACCCAGTAAGCACCAAGACCAGCTGCTGCAAACATATACCCTAACTGTGAAAGTGTAGAGTATGCGATAATTCGTTTCATATCACGATTTACAAGTGCCATAGATGCTGCAAAAATTGCTACGAATGTACCAAGACTTGCAATAAAAAGACCAACATGAGGAATTAAACTATAAAGCTCATGAGAACGGATTACAAGATAAACACCTGCCGTTACCATTGTAGCAGCATGAATTAATGCTGAAACTGGTGTAGGACCTTCCATTGCATCTGCAAGCCAAGTATGGAGTGGAAATTGTGCTGATTTACCCATAGCACCAATGAAGAGAAAAATTCCAATCCAAGTAAGTGTAGCAGTAGGTAATTCATGAAATGCTGCAAAAGCACCATCATACTGAAGTGTTCCTGTATTCCAATAAATAAGAAATAGTCCAATAAGCATTCCAAGGTCAGCAATACGGTTCATAATAAACGCTTCATTCGCTGCCCATGTAGCACTCTCTTTATGAAACCAGAAGCCAATAAGACCCCAAGAACAAAGACCAACACCTTCCCAACCAATGAAGAGACCAGCATAATTGTCACTCATAACAAGAATCATCATTGAAAATACGAATGCCGAGAGCCAAGCAAAGAATCTATTAAACCCTTTGTCGTGATCCATATATCCAATCGCATAAACATGTACAACAGATGAGACTAAGGTAACAACCATCATCATAGTAACAGAAACTTGATCTACCAAAAATCCAAATGGAATATAAAGACCACCTGTTTGCATCCATGTCATCATTGTTACATGAATTGGTTCGCCAGTCTCTAATATATGCATCAAAAGTATGCTACTACTTATAAATGAAGTTATAATCAATAGACTCGCAACTATACCTGTAAAAAGTTTCTTTGGTGTCGCTGTAAAAAGAGCTGCAAACAAAGAACTTACTAAAGGTGCGAAAAGAGCTATATATAAATATTTTTCCATTCTTTATCCTTTCATCGTTGTAAGTGCATCTAAATCAATTGAACCATGGCGTTTATACCATACTATCAAGAGACCAAGTCCAACTGCAACTTCAGAAGCAGCAACAGCAATAATGAAAAACGCAAACATTTGTCCTGTCATATCACCATAATAGTGTGAAATTGCTGCAAAAGCTATATTTACCGCGTTTAACAAAATTTCAGTTGCAAAAAAGAGTAAAAGCAAGTTTTTTCTACGCATTACACCTACTAAACCTATTGCAAATAAAATTGTAGATAAAACAAGATAGTGGTTTAAACCTATTTCCATCATGAAAGCACCTTTTTATTTTTTTCTATTTCAAGTTCAGCATCATTTGTTAATGTAATTGAACGATCCATTTTCTTACCAGCAAGTACAATACCTGCTACCATTGCTACTAAAAGCATCACTGCCGCTAGTTCAAATGGAACAAGATACTTTGTAAAAAGAACTAAACCAACATTTTGAGTATTACCCATAGTATCAATTGCAGGATACAATGCAACAATATTATCAGACACCATCGGTGCAGCAACAATAAGAACAACCAATACAGCCGCTAATGTAGATAGACCAGTAATAATAAATTTATTACCTTGTTTCTCTTTTACACTACGAGTTGTATCAAAAAACATCATACCAAACGCATATAGAGCCATTACAGCACCAGTATAAACGATTATTTGAATCGCACCTAAAAAATCAGCACCTAGAATAAAGAAAAATGCCGATATAAAAATCATCCCTGCTGCCAATGCAGTTAATGCATATAACGCCTGAGATGTTGTTACCGTAATAATAAACATCGTAATCGTTAAAAATGCAAACAGATAAAACGCTATCGCTTCAAACATAATCAAAACTCCTTAATATGCCAGAGGTGTTTTTTTAACACGCTCGTCTTCATGTGGTGTGATAGAACCAAAACCTTCAAATTCTAACTGTTTTCCAGCTTTCATTGTGTCTATTGGCGTTAACATATCTTCGTATAAAATAAAGTGTTCCCTTTGGTCTGACGCATTTTCATACTCTCCACCATGTGTAATAGCAAGTTCAGGGCAAACTTCAGCACAGTATCCACAAAAGATACAACGCCCAAGGTTAATTGTATATTCAGAAACCTCTTTACGAGAATCCTCATCAATTTTTGTATCTATACGGATACAATCAGATATACAAATCTTTTCACAGAGTCCACAACCAATACATCTCTCAGTATCACTTTCCCACAATCTTTTCATCTCATGCACTGCACGATAACGAGGACCAATAGGCATCTTCTCTTGAGGGTACTGAACAGTATGAATGTCAAAACGAATCATCTCTCTCATAACCACCCAAAGACCAACAAAAAGCTCACCTCTAAAACTTCTCTTTACTACACGCTTAAACTTACCCCAACCATCAGTAGGATAATCTTCAATATCAACTAAAAAGTAGCCGTTATCAGCTACATTTCTATCATTAAATGCTTCCATTTTCATTCATTATCCCCTTAAAACATCATCACAAAACCAGTGATAACTACATTTATCACTGCTATTGGCATAAGCACTTTCCAACACAACCACATAAGTTGATCTGGTCTTACATCTGGCCATGCAGCTCTTGTCCATAAAAAGAAGAAAAAGAAAAATGCAACTTTTGCAAGTAATCCTATCGCACCAAGAAATGAACCATCACCAAAACCACCTAAAAAGATAAGAGGAATAACAAATGAAATAAAGAACATATTTGCATACTCACCAATAAAGAAAAGTCCCCATCTCATACCAGAATACTCGGTACCAAAACCATCAATAATCTCATGATCATTCGCAATTAAGTGAAATGGTGTACGACCAGTTTCAGCAAATGCAGAGATCCAAAAGAGTATAAACGCAACAGGTTGGGACCATACTATCCAGTGAGAAATTCCACCAACTTGATAATTGTTAAAATCAACTAATGAAAGAGAACCAACCATCATAATAGGAGCAAGTATTGCTAAACCACTTACAACTTCATACGAAATAAATACCGCGGCAGTACGCGCAGCTGAGAGTAGTGAAAACTTATTTGCAGATGCCATACCGCCTAGCATAGGACCATAAAGTCCAACTGCCATCATTCCTAAAATATATAAAATACCAATGTTAACATCAGCAACAATAGGATGTACGGTATAACCAAAAACTGTAAATTCTGGAAAAAATGGAATTGCTGCTGCTGCCATAAACGCAGTTGCAGCTGTAATAACTGGTGCTATTTTAAATATTGGAGCAACAACATTTGTTGGAACAATATCTTCTTTTGTAAAGAGTTTTACACCATCTGCAGCAACTTGCAAGAGTCCATAAGGACCAACATACATAGGTCCTAAACGGCGTTGCATAAATGCCAAAATTTTACGCTCAAAATATGTACCAATACCAGCTAATGCTGAAAATATAAGTAAGATTACAACGACTTTAATTATCGTTTCAATTAGATATGCTGTATCCATATATTACACCTTTTCTATCGAAGCTGCACTAAAACGGTAACCGTCAAAGAGAACCTCTGAATTTAAATTTTTGTCAAATGTTGGTAAAACTACAATTGAACCTGCAATTTTATTATCACTCACCACATTTGCTGTAAGTTCCCCACTTGCAGTTTTCACTTTTACACGATCGCCTTCATTGAAATCAGAGCTAGATAGATACTCTTCACTCATATAAACACCACTCTTCTCATCAAGATTAGTAGTCTTTTGTGTAAACGCTGTAAACTGTCTTACAGGATTAGCTAGATAGATTATACAATCTTCAAGCTTATCATCGCTGAATTTTTCAACACTTTCATCATCATCGCTTGTAACTGCTACATTTTCTAACACATAACCGCGAACTTCTGTCCCATCATTCTCATAATGATTTGGAAGTGTATCAAACGCTTGCGCTTTAAATCCAACAGTAGTTGGAAGTTTCACAGTGTAGTCAATCACATTTTTTGCATCAAATCCAAGTGCATTTGCAATATCATTAAGCTCATATCCATTGTAGCCAATAGCTGCGTTTGTAGGATTTACACGCTTATTAATACTTGTCAATGTCCCTTCTTGCTGGTTGATTGCCGGCATATCTAAATCACCATCACCAAGTCCAGAGAGTAGAAAATCACCATCTGTATTATATGCAACAGTGTAATCTCCTTTTTCATCATCAAGCTCACAAATAAGTGAAACACCAAGAGTGTTTGTAAGTGCAGGAATCATCACAAGTTCGAATTTAGAATATTTTTCAACTAAAGCAACAAGACGCGCTAAGTTTCTCGCATTTGGATGTTTATATAAATCTGGACCAACCATAAGAGCAAAAGTCTCTTTTTTCTTAAGGTTTTTCTCTAAAGTTTCCATAAATTTATCATCAGCACCTAAAATCTCAAGGAGTTTGTTATCATCTACTACAACCTCTTTAGATACTTTTTTAGGAACCATTTTAGATTTTTCTACTTCTACTTCTTCCTCTTCACCTGTCTCTTCATTCACTTTTTTCTCAATAACTTTCTCTATG
>NZ_JALUKE010000075.1 GCF_027056685.1 Sulfurimonas sp. | reverse complement strand
ATATAAGATTTTTAATGCTTTTTTCTTCATCTGCACTTGCAAACGCAGTGAGATTTTCAAGTCGTTTTTCAAATTTGAAACTTGGTGCAAAAGCTTTTATCTTTTCAATAATAAACTTACTTGTTAGTTCAGGAGAGTTTAGACAAGCTAATAGCGTACACTGTTTGGCTGCAAGTTCTGGTAATCTTTTAATAATTTTTTCATAATCTTTTGTTGCCTCAAAACTTCCTCTTTGAAAACTTGGTGGGTCGATGATAATCATATCGTAAGGACCTTTTTTTCTAAGGGCTGAGAAAGATTTTAAAATATTGTAGGGTAAAAAGCTTACGCCTCTTGGATCAAGATTGTTTAGAGCATGGTTAGCCATTCCTATTTTTAACGCTCCTTTGCTCATATCGACATTGACAACTGAGGTTGCACCACCGAACTTTGCCGCGACTGAAAAGGCACAGGTGTAGGAAAAAAGGTTGAGTATATGTTTGCCTTTTGCATGTTCTCGTACAAATGCACGACCATTTTTCATATCGGGGAAGTAGTAGTTGTTTTTGTTTGAGAGTAGGTTGAGTTTGAGCTGCATGCCATTTTCTAAAATACTCAACTCTTCTGGGACTTCTCCCATAAGAACTTCGCTTGGGGCACCTTTTATGTATCTTCTTTGAATGACTAAGGTTTTGTACTTTTGAGAGTTTGTGACAAACGCTTGGAGCATAGTGATGATTTCATCTTCATTTTCTTCTTCAAAATAGAGTGCTACGCTGATTATAGTGTCAATGGAGTCAATAGTAAGATGTCTCATACCCTCATAAAGCCCACCACGACCATGAAAGAGTCTTTGAAACTCATTGGTTGCGTTTAGGGATTGGTTTTCTATATGTTGTTGAAGTTCCTGTGTAGTCACGCTTAGATTTTCTCCCAAAAAGTACCTTGTGGAGTATCCATAAGATTGACATTAAAGGCTAAAATTTCATCACGAATGCTATCTGAGAGAGCAAAATCTTTTGCTTTTTTCGCTTCGTTGCGTTTAGCTATAAGTGCGTCTATTTGCTCTTTTGTGGCACTATCTACACCAAATTGAAAATATTCAAATGGATTTTTTAGACCAAAACCGAGTAGTTTTTCGATGTAAGTAAGGTTTGCCATTGTCTCGCGTTTAAGCTGTTTATGTTTTCCTGCTGTGTCGAGTGTTTCATTTGCACCGCTTATCATCTCATCAATGAGTGCGAGTGCAGTTGAAACATTCATATCGTCATTAAGTGTTTCAAGCAGAGCTTTACTAAACGCAGTCTCTTGCTCATTTTGGGCAAGACCAAAGAGGCGTTTTTTTAGACGGTAAAGTCTATCAAGACGCTTTTTAGAGTGCATTAAATCTTCGGTGTTAAAGTTAAAGTCACTACGGTAATGCGTACTTAAAAGATAAAAACGCAACACCTCACCATCATACTCTTTTAGTGCATCTTTGAGAAAAAAACTGTTACCTAAAGATTTACTCATCTTCTCACCATCAATGTTTACAAAACCGTTATGCATCCAGTAGTTTGCAAGAGCATGATTTGTCGCACAGCGTGTTTGTGCCGCTTCATTTTCATGATGAGGAAAGAGCAGGTCTGCACCGCCTCCGTGAATATCTATGGCAAATTCTCTATCTTTATAAGCAAGATGTTTCTCTATCATCGCAGAACACTCTAAGTGCCAGCCAGGACGACCCGCTCCAAAAGGAGATTCAAAAGTAACAGAGTCATCTTTGACACTTTTCCAAAGAGCAAAATCAGCACTATTGCGTTTAAAAGAAGAGCTCTCTACGCGTTCTTGTTTATCTTCTTCATTTTGAATGCGGTGTGAGAGGCTAAGGTATTTTGAATCGCTTGCTGTATCAAAATAGACATCACCATCAGTTGTTTGATAGGCATGACCTTTGTCTAAGAGTTGTTGGACAAGTGCATACATCGCTTCAAGACTTTGTGTCGCTTTTGGTTCTAAAGTAGGGCGTTTGACACCTATAGCTTGCATCTCTGTATGAAAAGCATCTGTATAGAAGTCGGTAATCTCTTTTATATCTTTTTTCTGCTCTATTGCTTTTTTTATGATTTTATCATCAATATCTGTAATATTGCGAGCATAAGTCACGGTGTAGCCATTTGCCTCTAACACGCGTGTAAGCAGGTCAAAAACAAGTGCTGATTTTGCATGTCCTAAGTGGGCATCATCATAAACAGTCGGACCACAAACATAGAGTGTGACTTTCCCCTCTTCAAGAGGAGTGAATTTTCGTTTTGTTTTTTGTACAGAATCAAATATATGCACTGATAGAATCCTTTAATAGTATAAGTAAAAGTGTAAACGCAATAGCACCTACAATAAGATAAATAAGCTTTTTGTTCAGAAGTATAGCAAAAAAGCGCTCTTTGCCAAATACTTTAATAGTAAAAAAGAAGCTTACACAACCGCCAAGAGTACTCGCAAGTGCCAGTCCGGCTGCACCAAATGGAGCAATGAATGTAAGTGCCAATACAATGTAAGTAAGCAGTGAAATAGTGGCGATTTTAGCAGCATGCATCTGCATCTCTTTTGCGTAGAGCCAAAGAACGAAGAGTTTTTGTATGCCAAAGGGGAGCAGTCCTATCATATACATTTGTAAAACAGCACTTGTATTTGTAGTGTCAGTAGCACTAAATGCACCATGCTCAAAAAGTAGTTTTAGAATTTCATGAGAGAGGATAATGCCACCGATGGTGCTTGCTGTGAGCAATGCGCTTAAAAACCAAAAGGCTTTTTCCAAATTTGCCAAGGCTTTTTTCTCATCATTGTTTTTCAAGTAGCGTGCTACTTTTGGAAAGAGGGCGACAGAAGTGGCAATGGCAAAAAGAGCAAGGGGAAGCTGAAAAATACGGTTTGCATAGTAGAGATAAGAGATGGAACCAGTTGCCAAAAATGAGGCTAAAAAAGTGTCTAAAAAGGCACTGACCTGTGCGGTAGAATTTCCCCACATGGCAGGAAAAAAGTTGCGTTTAAATTTGCTAGTATCTTCTTTTATGATTTTTGATTTTTGAGTAAGATATTTAAAGCCTCCATAAAGCAGCTTCATAAGTCCCATTCTATAAAGAGTCATAAGATGCACACCTACTTGCAAAAGTCCGCCGATGACAACACCAAAACTTAAATAATAAACTATGGTACTCTCATTCGTATTTTTTGAGAGTAGGAGTGCAAAAATAAGTGAGAGATTTAAGAGTGCTGTTGAGAATGCTGAGGTGGCAAAGTGTCCTTTGTATTGCAAGATTGAACTTAAGAAAGTGACAATAAAAATGAGTGGTAGATACCAAAAATTTATGGCAACATAAGGGGCTGCAAGATGAATTGTCTGGGCATTAAATCCAACGGCTATGGCTTTTGTAAAGAGTGCAGGAAGAAGATTTACAAGCAGGGTAATAATAAGAATGATAGAGAGAAAAAGCAGAAATATATTTGCACTAAAAACTGCTTTGTGTTTTGTTCTTGCAAACGCAGGCATAAAAACTTGCGTAAATGCACCCTCTGCAAAAATACGACGAAAGAGATTTGGCAGCTTAAAAGCAATGAAAAATATGTCACTGTAAACATTTGCACCAAGGGCAGATGCAGTGAGCAGATCTCTGATAAATCCTAAAATTCTTGAGAATAATATTCCTGAACTGTTGGTGAAAATGGCTTTGAACATAGGCTTCTTTTTTTGTTTAATATAGTGTTTGTTGTAAATTTACGAAATTTTAACAAAGGTTTAGTTAAAATATCCCCTATAAAATTAAAAATAAGTTTGGTAAATAATCTATGGCACTATTTGGTTCAAAAAAAGAGACTCCTAAATCATCTATAAAAAAAGTAAGACCAATAGTAGTGCGTACACAAAATATTGCTAGTGAAATTTTTAAGGTAGCAAAATCGTATGAGATTCAGCCTGAAACTTTAGACTTTAATCTTTTTGATGTGCAGACATATACGCGTGTTATGCTCGATGATCATTCAGCAAATGTTGATTGGAATGAAATATCTCCAGATAAATTACATGAACTCGATACAAATGAACAGTTACTCAATCCTAATTTTCAAATAAAACAGGTTTATGAGGTAGAGATATTTTTAAAACAGCCTGATGATTCTAATCCATGTAATGATTTTAAAACAGCAGTCGGTGCAAATGCAACAAAGAGTAAAGTTTACTTAAGTGTATTCTCCGGTTCAAAACTATTGCAATATCCAACATTTGCACATGATTTTGAAGATATGCTCAATAAAAAGAAGATACGAGCAGGTATTTTAATCTATATTTTTGATGAGATGGTTCCTGCTCTTATCTCTAAACTCTCTGCACAGTTAGAGGTGGCAGAGGAGTTGAGTTTTACTAAAAATGAAACTTATTTGATTGCAGAGTCACCTGAGCCTACTGCAACCATAAATGATAAAATAATACTCCATTATGAAACAAATCATGAAATAGATGAAAATACAAAAATTGACTATGCAGCACGCGGATTTATTCAAAATGTTAAAAAGGGTGACCTACTTATTGAATATATTAAGCCGCAACTTGGAAAACCTGGGCGTAATTGTCGGGGAGAGTTTATGCGTCCTGAAGAGCCTATAGTTAGATATGAACCTACTTTTCAAGTCGATGAGA
>NZ_JALUKE010000074.1 GCF_027056685.1 Sulfurimonas sp. | reverse complement strand
TATTGTGTCTGCTCTCCGGCATTATAAGAGAAAAAGAGATCTAGTTTATTTAATTTTTCGCCGTAATGCTCTTCTCCTCTATAAATAATATTGCCATTTTTAGCGATTGCATGACGCAAACTAACATCATCTAATGTCTTAATCTCTCTCTCTTTTAAGAGTTTAATAATTTTTTTGGCAATTTTATCTCCACCACCATTTTTATATAACCACATACCTATTTTTCTATCTGCCATTACTCTCCCCTTTTTTAAAATCACCATGTTGTATAAAATATTGAAATAATTTTTTGCTTAAATCTATCCGACTTACAAAACTCTGTTTATCTGCTCTTTCATGTACTGTATGGTCACCATCACCATAAGGTCCAAAGCCATCTAAAGTCACTACACCACAAGAGCTTACAATATTTGCATCGCTTACTCCACCTCTAGCTTCATGCAGAATCTCTTGAGAGCTTATACGCTTGATATCTTCTAGTAAATCTAATGATTCGCGACTTTGCTGCATCACATCCCTTTGAATGCCACCACTTAATTTCGATTTTGTACCAAAGACATAAGAAGTATTTACAATATGATTCACTGCGTTTAGAACTCTTTGGCGTTCATCAATAGTGGTGTATCGTAGTTCAAAAACCATATGCGCATGGGGAGAAATTGTATTTGCACCTATTCCACCCTCTATTTTTCCAACATTTACAGTAGTGCCCTTTTTTAAGTCTGTTAGTTTTACCAACTCTTGAAGTTTATAGGAAAGTTCCAAATTTGCATCATAACCATCAGAATAATGGTTTCCAGCATGTGCTGCTTTTCCCTCAATATCTATAAAAAAAGTCCCCACACCCTTACGAGCAGTTACAACTTCCATATTTTTTCCAGCTGCTTCATAAACGAAACAGTAATCATAATTTTTTGCTAATTCGGCTGTTAAATGTTTAGAATCATCACTTCCACTCTCTTCATCACTGACAAAAAGAATATCAATATTTCGAATATCTAAGCCCTCTTTTTTAAGTGCTCTTAATGCCTCAACTAAGACGATGTTACCGCCTTTCATATCACAAACACCAGCTCCATAAACCCACTTTTTATCAACCCTATACTCCTCAAATTTTCCTTGGGGAAAAACTGTATCTAAATGACCTAAGAGAAGTAATTTTTTTGAGAATTTATCATGAGAAGAGAGATAGTGTCTATGATTTCCAATAGCATCACGCTTATATATCTTTGGTGTATAACCCAAACCTTCTAGCCATGTATCAAACAGAAGACCAACTCTATCAACACCACGCTTATTTTTTGTATAGGAATTAATTTTTACAACAGATTCTAAATCTTTTAAATATTGCATAATACTCCACTATCTTGAAAACTAGTTTTGAGTTATTATACTATGTATGTTTGAAGTTTGTTAAAAATATTGGTGAAATTTTCTACACTATGCATATAGTGTGTAAAGAAAGGGTATTTAAAAGTTTATGGAGCTCAAGAGCTCAGAAGAATTATTTTCTTCTAAGTTCTTTAATACGAGCTTTTTTACCTGCAAGATCACGAAGATAAAAGAGCTTAGCACGACGAACACGACCGCGACGAATAACTTTTATCTCTGCAATTGAGTCAGAATAAAGTGGGAAAATTCTTTCAATACCAACACCGTTAGCACCAATTTTACGTACTGTAATAGTTTGACCAGTACCTTGACCACGTTTTGCAATACAAACACCCTCGTAGTTTTGAACACGAGTTTTGTCACCTTCTTTAATTGTTACTGCTAAGTTTACAGTATCGCCAGCACGAAAATCTGGAATATTTTTCTCTGCTGTTTGTGCTTTTTCAAAGTTTTCAATATACTTATTTCTCATAAGACTAAATCCTTAATTTATTTCATAAATGAAGGAGACCCTTCATCTATATTTGATACAAGAGAGGAAGTAATTCCCCTCTTTACGCTAACGCTTAGTTCTCTTAGGCAGAGAACCCATTGCACTAGTGCAATTTTTTACAGTTTTGCTGTAACTTTATATTTTTTCAACTCATCTGGTCTGAAGAATTTCGTCTTACATTCAGACAAGGCTAATTTTAGTGAGCGAATTTTACTATGATTTCCCTTTAAGTATTCTGATGGAACACTTAGACCTTCATACATTTTTGGTTTTGAAAATGATGGTGCTTCTAAAAGTGGCGTTTCAAAACTCTCAACCTCTAAAGATTGTGAATTTCCAAGTACCCCTTCTATGTTTCTACTCGTTGCATCACATATTATCAAGGAGGCTAGTTCGCCACCTGTTAATACATAATCGCCAATAGAAAAAACTTCATCAGCATATTTTTCTATAACTCTCTCATCAATTCCCTCATATCTTCCACTCACAAAAGCTATATGGGACTTTTGTGCTAAACGCTTTGCATCATTTTGTACAAAAGGTTTTGCAACAGGAGTTAAAAAAACAATATGAACATTTTCATCTTTACATCTTAAATCATCCAAAGCATCAAATAGCGGTTGAGGATTCATAACCATCCCTGCTCCACCACCAACTGCCGTGTCATCTACTTTAAAATGTTTGTTTTTCGAGTAATCTCTAGGGTTAAGATAATCTATCTCAATAATACCCTTATCAATTGCTCTTTTTAAAATTGAGTCTTTAAAATAACCCTCTATAAGGTTAGGAAAAAGAGTAACAAATGTGTATTTCATTATGAGGCTTCTAAAATATCCATAGCACCACTCAGAATGATAACTTTTTTATCTATATCAACATTCACTTTAAAAGGTTCCATAAAAGGAACTAAAAAGTTTTTTGCAAAACCCTCTTTCAGTAAAATTTCATCTGTTACTATACTCAAATAATTGGTAATACCAATTCTCTCAACTTCATGTACATGACCTAACTTTTTTCCATCTTCGTAAACATCACAATCTTCTAAATCAAAAAAGAAATATTCGTCTTCATTTAAATGACAATTCTTTCTTGTATCTTCGTATGTTGTAAAAAGTTTCGCATTTGTAAACTTTTTTGCATCTTCCAGATTTGTAATATTATTCAATTTTACAAGTCCACGAACAAGATTTACATCAGTTAAAGTGACTTTATCCTTTTTATTTATAAAAAAAACTGCGCCTTTTACAAACTGTTCTGGAAAATCAGACTTAATATGTAATTTCATATCGCCTTTTAAACCAACTGTTTTACCAATTGTTGCAATATGAAGAAGTTTCATTGTGTTAAACTGCTTCGACATTGATTCGATAACTCACACCATCTTTAGCTTTACAGCCAGAAATAACAGTTTTAATCGCACCAATCATCTTACCACTTTTACCTATGAGCTTACCAATATCTTCTTGGTTCGCATAGAGAATTATTTGTGTTATTTCGTCACCCTCTTGAACTTCAACTCTTATATCATCTGGATTAGATGCTATCAGTTTTGCAAATTGTGCGACAAAATCAGCTATCATAACTACTAACGACCAGTTATCTTTTTAACGCGGTCACTCATTTGAGCACCAACACCTAACCAATAATCAACTCTTTCATTATCAACTTTAAGTTCTTTAGTCATTGGATTATAGTATCCAATAAGTTCAATCCAACCACCATCTCTACGTTTACGGCTATCTGTTACCGCGATACGGTAAAATGGTTGTTTTTTTCTTCCCATACGAGTAAGTCTAATTACTGTCATTTTGTTTCCTGTTTTTTTAATTTACCTATTACTGGTTAAATTTGTACATTTAGAATTGATAAGAAATTGTGGGAAGTATAAATGAAGATATAAAAATAAATTTATAAATTTTTTGCTTCCCTCTTACCATCTCTATAGTTGGATGTACACATTTAACCAGTATATAGGTTAAAAATTTTCTTATCACAGAGGTATTGTTTAAGAAAATTTATTTTCGGGCGAATTATAGCGAAATAATTCTTAAAGTTCTAAACTTATCTTGGAAGTCCACCCATTCCACCAGGACCACCTGATTGTCCCATCATAGATTGAAGCTGTTTCATGCCATTTTTACCAGAAAACTTTTTCGCCATTTTTCCAGCATTTTTAAACTGTTTTATCATTCTATTTATCTCAACGACCTCAAGTCCACACCCTTTTGCAATTCTCTGTTTTCTTGAGTTGTTTAAAAGATCTGGATCTTCTCTCTCTTTTAGCGTCATTGAACTTACCATCGCTTTGATGTTTTTAAGCTCACCAGAATTTTCAAAATCAAAATCTTTAATAGCTTTAGACATATTTCCCATACCTGGAATCATTCCCATGATTGAGCTCATAGAACCCATTTTTTTCATCTGCTCCATCTGCTCTAAAAAGTCATTAAAGTTAAATTTTCCCTTTTGAATCTTTTTTGTCAATTTTTTTGCTTGCTTTTCATCAATGACATTTGTTACCTTCTCAGCAAGTCCCTCGACATCTCCAAATCCCATAAGACGGTTGACAATACGCTCAGGTAAAAAGACTTCCAAATCTTCCATCTTTTCACCCATACCGATGAAACGCAGTGGTACCTGTACTTGTGATGAAAGTCCAAGTGCAACCCCACCTTTAGCATCACCATCATATTTTGAGAGAATTACACCATCAATGCCGATTTTTTCTTTAAAAGTAGTCGCTGTTCTTACTGCATCTTGGCCAGTTAATGAATCTGCTACATAAAAAATCTCATCAGGCTTT
>NZ_JALUKE010000073.1 GCF_027056685.1 Sulfurimonas sp. | reverse complement strand
GGTTTATACTCAAGCATTGCTGTATATTTGTCTAAATTACCCGTATTTACCCCATTATATGCCGATAAATCAACATCATTTTTTGTAATGGCATCATAACGCACACCACCTGAGTAGTTATTGTTATACTGGTAAACAAGTTCGCTGTAAAGCCCTGCTTGTTTGTCTGTTTTTGTCCCTATATCTTTGTTTCGTTGCAAATATTCACTCTGCCAAATAAGTGCGCTATAACCACCAAGTTGGTCACGCATTGTCAAGTCAGCACCGTAAACATTCGTTGCGTTTGTCGTTGTGTTTTTTCCATGTGCCAAACTCACACCACCTAAAATAGAGAGATCATCTCCTACATCTATGCTTGATTTCACATAGCCTACATAAAGGTTATTTTCTTCTGTATCACCAAAACTTCTCTCATTTGTTCCCTGCATCGCCTCAACACCTGCCATAATGTAAGTATCTGTTGGTGCAACCCATTGAAGTTGTATTCCCGCATCACTAATGCCATCTGGTCCAAAAAGTGCCTTGTAGATGATGGGCTGGTCATCAAAGTGCCAAGCATGTTGATGTTTTGAGTTGATACGCCCAAAATCACTTTTAAATTTTCCTGCTTTTATTCGCAAAGCATACGGTAAAGATGTTGTTTGAACATACGCCTCACCTATCTCAAGCTTGTTAGGATGCAAATGAAACATAGCAAAAGCATCAAAATATGGGTCAACTGAAGAGTGCATTGCTACCTCTGCATAATTTAGATTAAACCCTCTGTTTTTATTGAAAGGAAGTTCTGCTTTATCTTTTTTTCCATCAAAAAATCCTGGAATTGCCATATTTTCATAGTCTGTATTGTTTACATCGCGACCAACAGCCGACATATTTAAAATAAGTGCAATAGCCGGCAGATAAGCATTTTGTGAAAAAGATGCACTTGTATTGACCGATTTTTGGCTCTCTTGCGTGAGCGTATTTAGCTGCGTTTGTAGCTTTTGTATTGCCACTTTTTGTTTTTGTAGTTCTACTTGTGTTGCATTTATATCTGTATTAGCAAAGAGAGATGCACAAGCGAATAACGACAGACATACTGTTTTTTTCATTATTGTCTCCAAATTGTTCTAATATTTTTTTATTGTTGTGAAAATTAGGAGAAGTGTGGAGGTGCTCTTGCGTTTAGGGGATTTATAAACTCTGTAGAGTGAAAACTTACAAGTTGTTTTATAATGGCTTCATGAAAAATATCGAGCTGACTTACATAAATAATATCCACAGGAGTATCGGCATTTGCCATACTTGCATGAATAATACATATTTTACAATCATTATGCTGTTTGAGGTCATTATGGTGATGCATACTTCCAAGCAGCGTTGCCACAAGGAAGATAATGCTGAAATATTTTCTTAAAAAGCTATGTTTCATAGAGAAATTTTATCATAATTGCTATAAATTTCAAATGATTTTATTGTGCTTGCAACTCTTTTATGCTCTCTTTACCTTCCATTGGAATTGTCACTATTTTTTTAGCATTTAAGTTCATCTTATTTAAGTCCACCATTCTGATTTGAGAATTATTATAGGTACGGAAGTAAAACTTTTTCGCTTTTAAATCACTAGCACTTGTCCATGTTGTAAAGTCTGCAATGATATTTCCATGTTTATCTTTATGTGGCTCTCTTGCGGCACCTTTTGGAATGTCAAAGTTATTAAGAATATGAAATGCCTCAATAACAGTCTCTTTTCCATTAGATGTCGGAAGAATTGATGTTGTAAATGCAACAGCTCTTACAAAACGAGACGGTGGTGTGAAATCACCAGGAAGTCCGACCATACCAGCACCCATACCAAAAGGTTTTAGCTCAATACCGCCAACTTTTCTACTCTTAGGCTGTGTAGCACCAAGATTTGGATAGTTTCTCAAATTTGTCATATGCCAGTCAAATGAAGGAGAGTTCGTCAAAACACCAAGTGGATTATCAAACACATGCAATTTTCCTTTTAAGTATTCTATGACAATACTTTTGCCCTTTGCATCTGTAACTATAAAATGCACAGGTGGCACAAAGCCCCACTCTTTAAAAACAACTGCAGGAACAACAATATTTTTAATATTCTTTTTCACCTCTTCAGTTGTTGCAAAGTTCTCAAGTATGTATGAACCTAACTCCCATACTGCAATAGTATTTTTTGCATCACTCTTTTTATACGGCATATAGACAGCTGTTGTGGGATGGTAGAAGAGTCCCATAGAAAGACCTTTTTCATTAAAGCCATCAAAAATCCAAGGCACTCCTGAACCATTTGCACCAATGGATGCATACTTAGATGTCCACTTCTTCCCATTTTTGCCATCTGGCGTAGTTCCTTGTCGTTTATATCCACGAGGAACAACTAAAACATTTGAACCTAAATCCACTGCAAACTCCAAAGTACGAGCATGAATAACACTTCCGTCTTTGGCTGTTAGAGTAATCCCTGTACACGCATCACTCGCTGTTGTAAACATAGTTGCTGCTAGAGCAAAACTTACTATATATCTTTTAAACATTTTTTTTCCTTTCCATGATAAATCACACCTAAAACCTTTATATCTTTTATGTGCATTGGTTTCACTTTCAAAGGATTCTCCTCTAAAAGTGTAAAATTAGCTACTTTTCCTACCTTTATAGAACCCATATCTTTCTCAAGACTGAGTGTTCTCGCTGCGTTTATAGTGATACCTTTGAGTGCTGTATAAGCATCAATTCTTTGGTCTTGTGAGACGAAACGACCACTACTTGTTACACGATTTACCGCCGTCCACACAAGGGTAAGTGGTTCTAATGGTGCCATCGCAAAGTCAGAGTGCAGAGAAAAAGATATATTTCTATCAGCAAGTAACTTCATTGGCACCATATTTTCTGCTCTCTTTTTACCAAGTCCATACTTTGAATATTTATCTGTCAATGCCCAAAGATAGTAAGGATTTACAGAGCCTTCAATGCCTAGTTCTTTCATCTCATCAGCTTGCTTTGCAGTAAAATAACCAAGATGATGCAGAGTAAGTTGATGGTTTTTACGAGGATGTCGTTTCATCATCTCTTTAGTAATATCTATACATCTTTGAATCCCTAAATCTCCGTTGGCATGGATATGAATCTTATACCCCTTATCCCAGTAAAAATTCATCTGCTCTTTAAAAAGTTTCAAAGGTGTCATCCACTGCCCTTTAAAACCATCACTATACCCACCTTTCATCTGCATTGCAAGTGAATAAATGGCACCATCAGCATAGAGCTTTACCTCTTTAGGCAACATTTTTATGTTTTGCGTATCATACTTGGAAGCTTGTTCCATCCACTCATAAGCTTTTTCATTTGACTTGCCATTGGCATTATAGAGTTGTGTACCATTAAGAACATTATAGACATCATAAGGAGGATTTTTATCCATCTCCTCTTTGAGCATACTGTATTCCATTTTAAAGTTAGATTCTGGAAATCCTTGTTCTGCTACTGTTGTAATACCATTTTGTGTAATAAGTATGCTCATATCATGCAAACCTTTTTTATAACGCTCAGGATTTATCAAAAATGGAGCAATACGAGGTACAAGCGCCAACCAGCCACCTTCAAAGAAATGACCCCGTTCGAATTCAACTTGCTCATTCCCTTTGTAGTCTTCCTCTTTAACCTTCATCAATTTCATTGCAGCATCATTAAGAAAAGCTTCATGGAATGAGCGGTGAATAACCACTACAGGTGTATTGGGAGCAAGTTTATTGAGCATATCTCTGTTAAGGTCGCCATGCCAAAGTTGGTGATACCCCCAAACAAAAAGAACATCATCTTTACTGCCATATTTTTCTATACTCTTTTTGAGCCTTTTTAAGTAAGCTTCATGCCCACTAACACCTTTTTTAAGTCCTTCTGGTACTTTCCAATCATGAGGAGCAATAATATCTCCTCCTAAAATTATCGCAGCAATAGAAGGATGCACATGAGGTTCAATGAAACCCGGAAGCATCGTCTTACCTTTAAGGTCAATACCTACAGTTTTGCCTGGAAAATTTTTAAATGCAGCTGCCTTATCTCCAGCATAGATGATTTTACCATCTCTTACAACCACGGCTTCAACATAGTTAGGTTTAGCACCTTCCATTGTTAAAATGTCACCATCATAGTAAAGAGTTTGGGTAGTTTTTGTTGTATTAGCACCAAAGAGATTAAATCCAAAAAGGGCAATTGAAACTACTAAAAAAAACTTGTTCATCCTATAAGTTTCCAAATGGGTTTTTGATAATGAAGTTTGCCTGAACCATAATCGTATCTTCAGATGTTATATAATCAGGTTTAACCACAGCTTTTTGATACTCTGCCATAAGTTGTATAGGCATCGGACCTATTTTTACCATCTTTCCAAATCCAAAAGCTAAAGGCAAAGTAAGTTTGTTACCACTTGAAGCGTTCCAATTATATGTGATGTGTGGACTTGCACGAAGCTGCCATGCATGCGGAAGGTTGTAAATAATAAAATACTGCATATCGGTATGATTTGCCATTCTAACATTATCCGTACCATCATCAGTTATACCCCACCAGTGCTGTATGTGAGTTCCAACAGTCCAATTTTCATTTGCATAGAGTGCCAATGCAGTCGGTCCTGCTTGGTACTGATGAGAAGCGATTGTTTTATGCTGCGATGTTGGAAAAATAAAAGTTGCACCTACACCGTAAGACCAACCTTTCATTTTTACGACACCGACACCCATAGGTAAAATCAAGTCACCTAATTTTGCTTCTCTATTTGTTCCAAACGCAGTGGCTTCCATAGGATTGTCAACATGTATACCAACTCCAGTTGGTGCATCAATGTAAGTAAATACAGGTCGAGCAAATGCAGTCATACCATTTTTTAAAGGTATAGGCAGTACAGGTTGAAAGAGTGTCGTATTTACATGGTCAGTACCCGATACATTTACCCCTAGTTTGTTTACATCTGCTTTAACTGTTGTGTAATTATTTTGAAACGATAAGTTCCAAATCTGAGCAAGAGGATTTGACATCTCCTTAGAGAGCTCCTCCATTGTTTTTTCTTTTGCACTAAGAACTGTTGCAAGTAGTGAAACTGCTACAAACCCACCCATAAGTATTTTTTTCATTTTTTTCCTTTTTTATAAATAACCTTGACCTGTTGTTATAAACAAACCAATTATATTTTTATTAATTATATCATAATCAATACCAAAACCTACAATATACTTATTACTAATATTTTTAAAAGAATCTCTAATCACTTATAGTTAAAATGCTTGATTTATCATAGCATAATTGGAATCTCCATTTCCAAAGAGTTTTCCGAAGTAGTTAAAAGCATAACCCACAGAGTATCCATCTCTGGAAAAAAACTTACCCTTGAAGATTTATTGCGTTTTTTGCAGTCTATATAAACAACCTGTTTGTTGGGTTAGAACCAACAGTCAGTATAATCTTGAGAGAATAACAAACTACTTAGAAGCATCCTAAAGAGTATTAGTTTCATTTTTTAATATGAGTAACCGATGGCAAGCATAGTTTTAAAATCATCTTGCTTAGGAGTAGTTCCGTCATCAAATGATATAGGATCTTCAACCCTATCCCAAAGTAGTGATATATCAATGGTAAAGTTACTTACTAACTCTGTTTCTAAGGATAGTTCCAGATGATGTACATAGCTCCCTGATTCTTTGTTAACTAAGTACATATTGTAGTTCACTAAAAAATCAACATCATCCGTAAGCTTATGCTTATATCTAGTATCTAAAAATACAAGTGCTGTATCTGCTGTGGTATTTTCACCAGATACCACTGTATCAAAAGATGTATGCTGATAACCTGGTCCCATTGTGACTGACCAATCAATTGTATCTGTATAGAGTATATCATAACCAACACCACAACCAACAGTATATTTATTACTGATATTTTTAAAAGGATCTCTAATCGCTTCTAAAGATGCTAAACGCCAATAAAAATGATTTGTTTGATATAAATCAAAACTTCCAGTTAATCTATTATTATCTGCAGTTTTAGTCTTTTCATCAACTTTTGTATATGTTGAGAGATAGTCAGTGCGAAAACGAGTTAAAGAAGTACGACGCTCTGCACTTGCTTTTCCTGTAACTGTTACTTGCTCTGTGTTTCCACTTAAAACATCTACACCTACAAAAACATTTGCACTCCAATAGTTACTTTCTTTCGCTTCTCCTGCAAAAATAGATGAAATAGTATTACTTGGAATTGACTTCGTATTTCCATCATCAAGAGTAATACTAAATCTACCATTTTCAAAGCTTAACTTTCCAGTCACTTCGTTGTCTTGCTTTAAACTACTTACACTTTTAAGTTTTTTCAGTTGTGTCAAATTTGGCATCTTTTTATTAAGACTTACAGTGGATTTACCCTGAGTTATGAGCTGTTTGACATCACTTATATCAAACTTAACAAGACCAAACTCTTTGCTGTCAAACTCCATTTTTCCAGAATAAACTCCTTTAAAACTCCCTCGAATCCACTCTCCAGATTGAAGTTCCATCCAGTCTGATTTCGCCTCTTTTGGTACCTGCACATTTTCTAAATACTCTGCTTGCCCATAAGCAAATAGAAGCATTAAAAGTAATACTATTCGTTTCATTTATCTCCCTTATATAATTTGATCATCTATATTATCATTAACCTTTACAAGCACCGTAGAGTCATTTGTATTCGTATAACTTGTATAAGTTCCATCACTACTACCTTTTTCCCAACCATCAGCTGTTGAAAAACTCACCTTGTCGTTCGTATCATTACCTTCAATGGTTAAGGTATTGTTACTATCAGTCGTATTGACAACATCACTTAAACTCAAAGTCCCTAAATCATGATCTCCTTTAACACTCAAATCTATTGTTTCAATATTACTGAGTTTCGCAAAATCAACACTTACACCATCAAAGATGATGATTCTGTCATTTCCAGCACCACCATCTATGGCATTGGTATCGTTATAACCAAGCACATCATCATTTGCCGTTGCATTTATGCCACTATCATCAATTGTTCCATCACCCTTAAGAGTTAAAGTAGCACCATTTACATCTTCATAAACATTTGTAGCACCTTGTTGCGCCCAGACATTATCACCGTCGTTTTGAATGTTGATTGTATCACCCGTATCACTCTCGATTGTGAGAGCGTCTCTAGCGTCTGTCATAGCCTCAACATCTGTAGAATTAAGCGTTATAGTATGCTCACCATGCTCTGTTAAATCAAGTCTCTCTACATTTTTAGTGAGCGTATCATCTAAGGTAGTAAAGTCTATGCCTGTGTTGTTCCAATCTGTTCCAAAGACAAAAGTATCATCTCCTAAAGCGCCCTCTGTACCTTTGAGATCAAAGAGTAAAATATCATCTTCGGCACTGTGTGGTTGCTGCGTTATTGTCATCGAGAAAGTATCTGTTGTGACATTTGATGTGTCTGCATTACTCTTTTCAACTGTACTAAGCCCAACTGTCACATCTCCACTAAAATCATTTTGCATAACACTCAGTTGTTTAATGCTGTTGTAATCTACATCAGGAGAGTCTATAGTATAGGTATCATTTCCAGCATCATAGCTCACTACACTCGAATCAAGTTCAACACCAGCTAATTTAAAGATAGCATAGTTTCCAAGCCCTTGTAGCGTTACTTTTAGCGATTCTGAGCCATCAGTATCTTTGACTAAAGGGTTAAAAATAAAGTCAATATCTTCACCTTCAACACCCTTAATATCTTCTGCGTTTACACTTTGAAGATCATCAGCGACAGCATTAATCTGAAGTTGTACATCCTGAGTTGAAAAAATGATGCTTCCCATATCATCAACACCAGTTACAAGTTTGATTGAATCAAGCAAATCCCAACCAGCTGTCGGTGTTGATGTTACCCCACCAACATCTTCAGGAGCTTTGAGCCAAATTTGCGGAATACTGCCTGAAGCATCTATAGCCCAAGAGTTATTTCCACTTGCATCTACACCCAGGTTGTCTGCTAAAACTTGAGAACCGTCTGCACCGACATAAACCAGATAGCCTACAGGCACACCAGAGAGCATCAGACTTGTAACATCTTCAGTTGGATCATCAGAGCTGAGAGTATTAAACGAATTTCCTGAACTATCAGTCAATTCTATAAAACTATCTTCATCACCGACTATTTTTACATCACCTGTACTTGCCAATCCATCTGCGACAGGGTTGACATCAAACGCAACATCACCATTTACTGTTTTTATTGCTCCTGTATCACCATTTTCCAAAACATCAACACTATATGTAAGTTTGACATGACCTGCTATATCTTGGTTAAGCTTAAATACAACATTATTGATATCATCTTTAGGAACAGTTACTGAATCTCCAACATTAAGATCATGCCAATTAGCACCATTGTCCCAAGAAATTTTGCCATTGAGTTGTTCATCACTTCCATCTGCAACAATTACACCTTTATTATCTGGAGAGTTATTTGTAATTGTATAATCAGATTGAACACTTAAGTAAGGGTTATCGACAGAGTCTATTGCAATATCGATATTGAAAGTTCCATCTTCATTGGCGACAGTTAAGGAGTGTGTTGTACCATCTTCATCTATAAAGTCAAAAGTCGTATCAAATGTAATATCATCAGTTACAGGTTGCACATTTCCTACATAATCCAAACTTACATCATCAGAGAATCCACTTTGAGTATAAGTTGTCAGTGTTGCTGTAAACTTGAGTGCTCCCTCATCAAATACATTCTCTATATCACCTTGTGCTCTATCGTGGTTTTTATTGTAATCAAGATCAGGAGTGATTATGAGCTTATCTAAAGCAGCCTGTATATCTGTCTCCCCAACTGCCCCTTGGTAGGTCCAAAATGTTGTACCATCTGAGGAGTCTTCTTGCCATCCGCTTACTGTTGCATTTTCAAAACCTTCAACTGTAATAGAGAAGCGTTTATATGTTACATCATCTCCATCATCAATTCCATCGACACCATTATAGGTCGCATCCGAATGATTACCAACCTTATTATCATCAATGGCAAAGTTTATTAAATTTCCTAATTTTGTAGGGGTATCTTCTACAATAACATCTGCTTTATCATTACTATTCCATTCCAAAATATCTATTGGTACTTCAGTAGGTGTCGATGGATTATAATCAGTGTCATCTATATGGATATTAACCACATCGTTTACAGCACTCGCCGTACCATCAACATTGATAAAACTCACTTTAATATCACCACCAACTTCATGTCCCGTATACTTAGCATCTCCATAAGCGAATGGGGAAAGAATATTCAATACTAAATTATAGTCAGTTCCATCAGTATCAATACTCATGGCATTACCATCTGAATCTTTTGGATTATCAATATACCAGATACCTGTATATACTCCCGGATGATTTGGATCTTCAATATCTCCGGCATATCTTCCACCCTCTATACCTACTCCTTTAGGAACACCATCGATTCTAATACTTTGTATCTGCTCTGAAGCATCAGTGTCAATACCATTTGGTTTGTTCCCCGTTGAAGGGTCAACCTCATCAGGCATATTGACACCATCTATATGTATATCAACGCTGAGTTGCGTGTCACTTAGCACTTTTACGCTCATATCATCTTGCGTACCATCACTATTAAGATCAAGATTTACATTTGATATATCTGTGGTGCCATCATCGTCACTGTCTGTGATACTTGTTCCCTGAGCATCTATATCGTCAGTAATTGGCGAGAGATTCATCGTGTAGGTCGTTGTCTCTTGAGGAGAGATATTTTCAAGAGTTTTATCATCTGCCTCGATGTAATCCATAAAAGTGTATTTCGTCTCAAAACTGCTGTCTGTGCTTGTACCTAAGTCAGGGTTGTATTGAACATAAAGGTTATTAAACGCTCCATTTTCAAGTTTATAGTAGTCATCTCCATCAATATTCTCTACAGAGATATTATCATTTGAACTCACAGCATTTGATAAAGTAGTATAGTCCGTTCCATCAAAAAGAGTAAAATCTTTACTCTCAACATCACTAACTTTAATCCATACCTCATAAAGTGTTTCAGGGTTTCCATTATCATCTACTGCTGGATTTGTAAGATTAAAGGCTATTGGAGTGAGCGTATCTTCATTTACATCAAGTGTATCAATTGCGATTGCCGGTGTATCTTCCGCTTTTGGAGTCACTAAAATCTTCACATCATCAAACAGAGATGTTTTGGAATCCCCATCATTTTCAGTTGTGACATATTGTACTTTGAAATCCACTTCCCCACTATAGTGTTCAGGCACTGCTACTTTAATATTGCCACTTTGTAACTCATCAAGAGTAAAAGTATAGACTCTATCACTCCCTGTTCCATTGACAAGCACAGCACCCTGCAGATCAAACTGCTCATCCAATCCTGTCACAGTAAGGTTTACTGTTTCTGTTGCAACAGAAGTATCAGCTACTGGTGAGACATCTACTGCGTTTGAGTCTAAATTATCATAAGAGTTCAGCTGTGATGGATCTTTATAAATATCTTGAAGATCTATAAGTACACCCTTTCCTGATGCATCTGAATCTTCTGCCACAACGGCGTTGTACGCACCGCCACCATCAAAACGCTCTGTTACGTCAATTTTATCCCCATTTGGCTGTTGTGTATCTACTGTCACATCATAAGTTTTAAATTCGTTATTTACAGCACTGTCTGCCACACCTTTTATTACGACAGTAATAGGCACTGGGTCTGAAACATCTCCCGGTACTGTAATCACCGTACCATCTTCCAAAGTTGTTGTATCAACTATTTGTCCACTCACTTGCAGTGTTATATCTTCATTTGAGTTATGTGGTGGTATTAAAAATGGAGGAGTTGTCGGATCAATATCTTGAATATCAATTTTAAAAGTACCATCTCCATTATCTGTAGATATTATGCCATCAGATGAAAAATCACTACTAGAATTTGCATAGACAATATGCCCTTTGACATAAATAGCAGCATCTTCTGGTATTTTATCGAGTGTGATGGTAAATGTTTCAGAGCCGTCACTGTCTGAAGTTTTTAAAACACCATTGAGAGGAATGCCGTTTATAGCGGAGAGTGCATCTATAGTTCCATCGGCATATCTTCCTGCATCTTCAAGTCCACTGAGGTTGTTTATACTTACACTTGGATTCACTTCAGCGACTGGGTTTACATTTATAACAAGTGTTGAAACTGAAGAGTTTTCGATGCTTCCAGGACTATCAGAAACATCTTCACCTAAGTCTTGATTTTGTACATAAGTATCCACTTTAAAAGTTCCGGAAAAATCTTGTGCAGCTTTGATTTCAACCGTATCCAAAAACTCTAGCGGAACCCTCACTTCACCTGTTCCAGAAAACTTCATAGTTACATCAGAGCTACCATTGTTATATCTTAAAAAAGTATCTCCACTTACAGTGATCTCATTAGCTCCATCAAAATATCTTGCATTGGTAAAAACTACAAAAGTCTCTTCACTTCCATAAGGATTAGTAGTTCCATCTTCATTGACAAGAGCATCTTCATTAGCTGCTTCGAGCTTATAGTCTGTATCTGCATTGTTAAGATCAAAGTAAGTATCTTCTTCAGCGAGAGTCGTATAAGTATGTGCACTCACAGGTGTTATATCATCACCTTTTGGTGCTGCCGTATCACTTATATCAGTTTCACTCACAGGATTTATCTTCACAACAACATCAATAGATGTTGTTGTAGATGTATCTGTATGTAAATCTCCGTCATTATCATCTTCATCTTTTGTATCTATACTCACTTGAAGTGTAATATCTTTAGAGGAGTGTGCAGGAGGCTGCATGGTGTATTGCTCTATTTTAGAGGTATCACCACCTACAATATCTACTGTTACACTCCCATTACTTACATTTACTTCTTGTCCATTCTCATCAAATAATGTAGCATCAGTAGGAATGCCTGTTATAGTAACAGAGGTAACTTTTTCGAGTCCTGCAGGTGTGGAAAGAGGTCCATCCTCATTCGCAAAGCTAAGATTAAGAGGTATTTTTGTATCTTCATTACCTTCAGAGCCTGTTGTACTCACTGTGATGTCATTTGCAATTGGCAGGACTGTTGCATCTACAAAGTCACTTGCCGATTTTACAACATCTGTAGAGGGAGTAGAGTCACTGTCTGTATCATGTACATTTACAGTTACTTTAAGACCCTTAATATCACTAGAGTCATTTACAGGTGTCATAATATAAATTTCCGGTAAAGTATCTATATCTGCGATAGATATACTAAACCCACCACTCGCATCAGTTCCTATAGTTCTATCACTCATATCTACTGGTGCTGTTCCTGTGTAATAGAATGTTCCTGTAGGTAAACTACTACCATCAAAAACGAGCTCGTAGACTTCTGAACCATCAGTATCGGCAGTTTTTATAATAGTAATATGATCATCTATACGCATCCATTCATCTTCATTACCATTAATATTTTCTACACTAATGCCAACGCCATCATCAGTTTTCGCATGCACATCTACAGTGACACTTTGTGTGGACTCCGCACCTGCCACACCTGATATAACAGCTCCACTATCATCTACTTCATAAGAAGTTACTGCCATTGTAACATCAAAGTTATCTCCACTGTTAAGTGGTGGCAGTACTTTCATAGACTCAAACTCTGCCTTTGTAAGGGTGTAATCAGTTGTAAGTCCATCAAGATGATCATTAACTCCATCATCATTGTTATCCAGATCTGAAATTTGTAATGTTACATCCGAACCGTCTAAATCTACTACCGTAGAGCCAAAAGCGAGTTTTGCCCCGCTTGGAAGTCCACTTAAAGTGATAGCTCCAAGTCGTTCAGGATTATCTCCAGTAGTCGAATTTGGTGCAGTATCCAAACTGTTTTGGTCAAAGTCATCCGTGACAAGTGCTACATTAAAACCTAAAGCGACAACCGTGTCTTCATCTGTATTAACAATTGTTGCATCTTCACTAAGCGTAGGTTTATCACTTACAGGATTAATCGTCGCATCAACATTGACACTGTGACTTACACCATTGACTACATAGTCTAAAACTATACCATTATCTACACCGCTATAATCGGCATCAGGAGTATATGTAAAAAGGTTTGTTGCATCATCAAAACTGATACGACCATGCTCTGTAATATAATCTGCTTGAGGTTCAATCGCATCGGCAGTCACACTAAAAGTGATAGTTCCATCTTCATTCAGAGTCAGTTGTTTATCTGTTGAACCGGTATCATCGGTAACCACTACATTAAAAGAACTGCTTGTTCTATCTTTATCAAAATCACTTACGCTAAAGGGAAGGTTTATGTTTTGTGTACCACCAGAAGTAGATTCATAAATTGCGTTTACAAGATGAAACTCATAAGAGGCTGTTGCATCTGTCGGATTTTTAATATCTACACTAAAATATGTCACATCACCTTGTGTAGCGGTGAGCGTATGCCCTGCGTTTGAAATAGTATAGCTTAGTGGATTTCCAACTGTTGCTTGCAAGTTTTGAGATTCAAGAGCTGTTATGGTAGCTGCATTAAAAACCGTGTCTATCGCATCTGCTTCCTGTCCAACGGCCAAGGTTCCCGTTGTAATGGTCAAACTTTCATCTGGAGTGGCACCTGACGGCAAACCAGATTCATCAACCGCCCCATCTACAGGAGTACCTATACTTGGAATATCATCAGTTATTGTTATGGTTAAGTTTCCAGTAGCTGCATCACCATCTATGTCAAGTGCCTTAAACTCAAGAGGAAGATCAAGCGTATTTTCTCCAGAAGCATCAGGATG
>NZ_JALUKE010000072.1 GCF_027056685.1 Sulfurimonas sp. | reverse complement strand
TTCTTTTAAAACATCAAAATAGTTAAACTCATCTCTATGTATAAGTTTTACTTTTTTCTTTGCTAATTGTATATGTATGCTCTCGCCTTTTGCAAGTTCATGTTTATCTTGACCATCTATAATGACAAGTGCTTTATCTTTTGGTGTTTTCATCTCTATAGAAAATTCTCCAGGTAAAACAACAGGTCTTTGTGTTAGAGAATGTGGGCAAATAGGTGTAAGTGCAAAAACATTTGTTAAAGGAAACAGAACAGGACCACCAGCTGAGAGATTATAAGCCGTAGAACCTGTAGGCGTAGAGACAATAATTCCATCACCATAGTAGGTATTAAACGATTTGGAATCAACAAGTGTCTCTACATGAATCATATTTGAAACAGAAGGACGGGTCAATACGATGTCATTAAAAGCATAAATAGAAACATCTTTGCCATTTTGTTTAAATGTCGCTTCCAAAATTGCTCGTTCATCAACTCTATAATTTTCATGCACTAATTTTATTACAAACTCTTCAAGTTCATCAAAATTTATATCTGCAAGGAATCCTAAAGAACCAGCATAAACACCAAAAATAGGAACATCATACTTAAACGATCGACGCACAGCAGAGATGAGTGTGCCATCACCACCAAGTGTCACAATGGCATCTGAACTTTTACATAAAATATCAAATTCCATTCCCATCACGCCGATCATACCGCCACTTATGCTGTCTATAAGCACCTCTATGCCATGTTTGTTAAATATTTTTTCTAAAGTATAGTAATGCTCTTTGAGTTCAGGTGTAGAGGGGCGTAAAACCACACCTACTTTTTTTATTGTTTTTGCTTTCAAGTCTGCTCATCTTGTGAATAATTTTGTCAATTATACTATATTTAGGTATAATCGCGAAAATTATTTATTATAGGACTCTATATTTTGAGAACTCATTACTGTACAGATTTAAATGAAACTAATGTTGGAGAAGATGTTGTTCTAACTGGTTGGGCTAATAACTATCGTGACCATGGTGGAATCATTTTCATAGATTTGCGTGACAAAACTGGTTTAGTCCAGCTTACTTGTGACCCTGAAGACTCTCAAGAAGCACACAAAATAGCAAATGATGTGCGTGACGAGTATGTTTTAATTGCAAAAGGGAAAGTGCGTCTTCGTGGTGAAGGTCTAACAAATCCTCGTCTAAAAACTGGTGCTATTGAAATAGTTGTCAATGAACTTATTATTGAAAACAAATCTGCTCCTGTTCCTTTTGTAATTGGCGATAAAAATGTGGGTGAAGAGACACGCTTAAAGTACCGTTACCTAGAGCTTCGTGACCCTGATGTTTTTGAAGTATTTCGTTTGCGTTCAAAAGCAGCAATTGCAGCAAGAAATGTACTTGATGCAAATGGATTTTTAGAGGTTGAAACACCAATTCTTACAAAATCTACTCCAGAGGGAGCAAGGGATTATTTGGTACCTTCTCGTGTTCACAATGGAGAATTTTACGCACTTCCACAATCACCACAACTTTTCAAACAACTTTTAATGGTTGGTGGATTTGACAGATATTTCCAAATTGCAAAATGTTTCCGTGATGAAGATTTGCGTGCCGATAGACAACCTGAATTTACTCAAATAGATGTCGAGATGAGTTTTTGTACTCAAGAAGATGTCATAAAAGTAGCAGAGGATTTGCTTGAGGGTATGTTTAAAGCATGTGGTGTAGATATTAAACCACCATTTAATCGTATGACTTATAAAGTAGCAATGGAGAAATATGGTTCAGACAAACCAGATCTTCGTTATGGTCTTGAGATGGTTGATGTTATTGATATTTTTGAAAGATGTGACAATGAAATCTTTACAAGTATTGCAAAACAACCACATAAAAACCGTATTAAAGCCCTTAAAGTTCCTGGTGCTGATTTAGTATTTTCAAAACGAGAAATGAAAAGTTTTGAAGAGTTCGTTCGTAAATTTGGCGCACATGGTCTTGGCTACTTCCAAATGAAAGAAGATGGTCTTAAAGGTCCACTTATTAAATTTTTCCAAGAAGAGGACATTAATCTTCTTATAGAGAGAC
The DNA here is from genome assembly GCF_027056685.1 of Sulfurimonas sp. Lineage (GTDB taxonomy): Bacteria > Campylobacterota > Campylobacteria > Campylobacterales > Sulfurimonadaceae > Sulfurimonas. Next base: position 2,655 of record NZ_JALUKE010000072.1, on the reverse strand, counting down.
TTGATATGCAAGTTGGCGATGTTGTCTTCTTTGGTGCTGGTGAGAAAAAAACTGTATGGGATTATATGGGTCGTTTTAGAAACTTCATAGCTGAACATGAAAAAATGAACCTTATAGATGAAGATGCTTATGAATTTGTATGGGTTGTTGATTTTCCTATGTTTGAAGTAGAAGATGGACATGTAAAAGCATTGCATCATCCATTTACACAACCAAAAGATACAGATAAAGATGATGTAGAAGAGATAGAATCTATTGCTTACGACATCGTTTTAAATGGTACTGAACTTGGTGGTGGATCTATTCGTATTCATAAAGAAGAGGTACAAGAGGAGATATTTAAACTTCTTGGTATTGAAGAGGAAGAGGCTCAAGAGAAATTTGGCTTCTTACTTGATGCATTAAAATTTGGTGCGCCTCCACATGGTGGTTTTGCTATTGGATTTGATAGACTTATGATGATTATCTCTAAAAAAGCAAGCATCCGTGATGTTATTGCCTTCCCTAAAACACAAAAAGCAGCTTGTGTGCTTACAGATGCACCATCAGAAGTTGACAATACACAACTTCGTGATTTACACATTAGATTGCGTGAACAAGTAAAAGCGTAATGAAAAAGTTATTTCTCATCATCGGAGCTCCTGGCTCTGGTAAAACGACTGATGCCGAGCTTATTGCAAAAGAGAATGAAAATATTTCTCATTTTTCAACAGGTGATATGCTACGAGCAGAAGTAGCATCAGGAAGCAAGCGTGGTAAAGAGATAGACAAGTACATCTCCAAAGGTGAAATAGTTCCTATTGAAATCGTTATAGAGACCATTACAAGTGCCATTTCTTCTGCAAAGACAAATATTGTCGTTATTGACGGGTATCCTCGTAGTATTGAGCAGATGATGGAACTTGACAAATACTTACAAAATCATAATGATATAGAGCTTGTTTCTGTCATCGAAGTGGATGTAAGTGAAGAGACCGCCCGAGAGCGAGTTCTTGGTCGTGCCCGTGGTGCAGATGACAATAATGAAGTGTTTAATAACCGTATGCGTGTTTATCTTGCACCATTAGAACAAATTAGAGATTTTTACAAAGCAAAAAATCTTTTAAAAGTAATTTCGGGCGAAGGAACTATTGAACAAATAGTCTCGCAGATGCAGAGTTTCATAAACTCTAAAATTTAATTTCTATACTATAAGGCTGCGTTTAAACGCAGCACATCATACGCCTTACTACTTTTCAAGTCCTGAAACAATAGCCTCTTCAACATCTTTAATATCAGCCGTTCCATCAACAGTAATGTATTTGATTTTACTGTTTTTTGCAGCTTGTGCTTTATAGTAATCCACTAAAGGTTCAGTCTGTTCATGATACACTTTGAGTCTATCAAGCACTACATTCTCTTTATCATCATCACGCTGTACCAAATCTTCACCAGTCACATCATCTTTACCTTCAACTTTTGGTGGATTGTAAATGATGTGGTATGTTCTTCCACTTGCGAGATGTACGCGTCTTCCACTCATTCTTTTTACTATCTCTGCATCAGGAACATCTATTTCAATTACTGCGTCTATTTCAATACCTGCGTTTGTTACAGCATCTGCTTGTGGCAAAGTACGAGGAAAACCATCTAAAAGATACCCATTTTTGCAATCATCTTGGGCAATTCTATCTTTAACAAGTCCGATGATAATATCATCTGTTACAAGTTTACCAGCGTCCATTGCCTCTTTTGCAAGTTTTCCCATTGCTGTTCCTGCTTTTATTGCAGCACGAAGCATATCACCTGTTGATATTTGAGGGATGTCATATTTTTTTGTCAAAAATTGTGCCTGAGTACCTTTTCCTGCGCCTGGTGCACCTAGTAGTATTATTCTCATTTTTTCTCCTATTTTTTAATTATTCTTCCACGAAACCAAAATCTTCTTCATTTTGGTCTTTTTGAGCGAGTAAAATATCGTCCACAAGCTCTTTTGCCTCTGCTTCATCAATATCACCATTTGTAATATCTTCTAAAACATCTTCTAAGTCTGCTTTAAATTCACGAAGCTCTTCTATCTCTTCTTTAGCATCTTCTGTTGCTTCTTTACTTCCTGCTATCTCTTCAAAGATCTCATCAAGTCTATCCTTGATGTCAGGAATAACACTTTTTGTCAATAACTCTTCAAGTTTTGCTATTTGTGACATATTCTTTAGTCCTTAGGTAATTATTTATGGAATAATACTATAATTAAAATAAAAAGAGTGAATTATGAATTTTTATGCAGTAATAATTGGAACAGAAATACTCAATGGACGCAGAATTGACAAACATTTTGCATTTTTACAAGCAGAGTTACAAAAGTATGGACATGAACTCTTCGCATCTTTTGTTATAAAAGACGATAAAGAACTTATGCGTCGTACATATCGTATGATTAAAGAAGATTCAAACGCAGTGATGTTCTCTTTTGGTGGTATCGGTTCTACGCCTGATGATTTGACTCGTGAAATTGCTGCTGAAATCTTTAGAGACTCAAAAGTCGTGACACATGAACAATTTAAGCAAGATATTATAGAAAAATTCGGCGATGAAGCCTATCCACATAGAATTCACATGGCAGACTTACCTCCAAACGCAGCCCTTTTGAAAAACCCTGTAAATAATATGTCAGGC
>NZ_JALUKE010000071.1 GCF_027056685.1 Sulfurimonas sp. | reverse complement strand
CGTGCACCCCTTTTTACAGGACAAATTGCTGGAAAATCTCCAAGATACTGCCCATCTATTGAAGATAAAATAGATAAATTTCCAGATAAAGAGAGACACCATCTTTTTATAGAACCACAAACATCGGACAATACAGAGTGTTACATAAATGGTATGAGTACCTCTCTCCCACCTGATGTGCAAAGAGATATGATTCACTCTGTAGTAGGGATGGAAAATGCAAAAATTGTGCGTTATGGCTATGCTATAGAGTATGATTTTGTGGATCCTCGTGAGTTGAAACATTCGCTAGAGACAAAAAAGATAAAAGGTTTATATCTTGCTGGTCAGATAAATGGAACAACAGGATATGAAGAGGCAGCTGCACAAGGAATGATGGCAGGAATAAACGCATCTCTTGCTTTAGAGGAGAAAGAGCCACTTATTTTACGCCGTGATGAGGCGTACATTGGTGTGCTTATAGATGATTTGGTCACAAAAGGGACAAATGAGCCTTATAGAATGTTTACAAGTCGTGCAGAGTATAGACTTCTTCTGCGTGAAGAGAGTGCAGATACTCGTTTGGCCCACTATGGGCATGCACTTGGATTGGTTCCTGATGCACTTTATGAAAAAGTGAAAACAAAAGATAGCCAGATAAAATATGGGGCAAAAAGATTAGAAGAGATAAAATTTACACCAAACAAAGAGTTTAATGCACTTTTAGAATCTATGGATGAAGCTGTCCTCAAAGATGTCTCAACCGCACAACAGCTTGTTGCTCGTAAAAGTTTTACTGTAGAGAAAATGCTTAAAATTGTTCCTGAGCTTGAAAAATTTGATGATTACATTAAAGAAGAAATTCTTGTTGAGGGAAAATATGCTCGTTACATTGACAAGCAGAGTGATGAGATAGAGCGTATGAAAAAATATCTTAAAATTAAAATTCCTGAGGGCTTTAGTTTTACAGGTGTGAGTGGACTCTCAACTGAAGTTCAAGAAAAACTAGCCGAGTTTAATCCCCCAACACTTCAAGCAGCGATGAATATCTCTGGAATCACACCTGCTGCGATTGAGATTTTACATATTTATATAAAAATGGCGGCAAGAAAATAATGAAGACATATTATTATGTACATACGGGTCATCGCATAGGTTTAGATAGATTTCGTCGTGCGTCAGCCATTTTGAATTGTTTAAAAGATGAAGATATAACACTTCTAACGAGTGATTACAGAATCGCTCAAGAGGCTCGTAATTTTGGTATTGAGAAGAGTGTGGGGATTGATGTTGTAAGAAATATACCTCAAATCGCAGAGAATGGTGATAGGCTTATTTTTGATTCTGATGAAGCAAATCCTATGATGCTTGAAGATATGCGAGACTATTTTTCATCTTTTATCCGCATAAGCGATAATAAAGATGATACTAAAGCAGATAAAGAGTTTCTAATTTCTCCCTATTTGGAGGGCAGAGGTATCTGTAATGCAGTAGTTGTAGATGAAAAATACTTTGGTGATTTCAAAAAAGATGTGAAACTAAGCTATTTTTTTGGGGATGATGACTACGAAAAAGATTTAGAAAAACATTTCAGTTTTATTGAAGATTTACATCCCTATCTACAGTTAGGTTTTTACTATTTTCTTGATTATGAAACGATGTTAGAGGAGAAATTTCTTAAGAATTTTGAATTTGATGATTATGAAGAGATGATTAAACGCAGTGAAATTCTTTTGAGTGCTTCGCCCCAAGCCATTTTAGACTCCTTAGCAACGGGTGCAAAGCCTATCTATTTTCAAAGAGAAGATTATACACAGGAGTTTATTCCTCTTTTTGAAAAGTTATCTATACCAATTATTTATGAATATAATAAAAACAGGCTAAATGAGATTATTAATAATATTTCCGTGATTAAATATGAAAAAGTTGATATAAATTGTAACAAAATTGCTTCTTTTATAAAAAATAACTTAAATTTATAAGTAATTAAAACTTATTTGGTATATAATAGGGATTGAAAATTCACAACAGGTGAGAAATATGAAAAATAGTAGCCGTAGAGGTTTTATGGGTAAAGCATTTGGTGCTGTTGCTGGAGTTGGTGCTGTTGCATCGCTCTATGCGATGAAAAGATCTTGGGACCCACTCCCAAGTGTAAAAGCAGCGGGATTTACTACTCTTGATATGTCAGAATATAAAGAGAATGAATTAGTAGTGGAAAAATGGAGAGGAAAGCCTATTTTTGTTCTGAAGCAATCTAAAGAGATGTTAGATACTGAAGATAAAAATATGAGTGAAATTACTGGAAAAACAACATCAGCAATGGATAAGAAGAGACTTCTTAAAATTGGTGGTGAGTACTATATGGTCTGTGTTGGACTTTGTACGCATCTTGGTTGTATTCCAGGATACCGTCCAGATAAAAAAGACTTTTTATGTGCTTGTCATGGTGGTATGTACGATGATGCAGGTATGGTTACGAAATCTCCACCACCTCGTGGTTTTGACATTCCTCCATTTAAAATAGATGGTATGAAGTTAGTTTTAGGTGAATCATCACCTGAATATGAGAAAATGCTCGCTGATGGCGTAACACTTAAAGTATAAGTAAAAGGAAAAAAATGGCACATTTTACAAAAGCTACAAGCCTGCATGATTGGATGAATCAACGCCTTGGTGTTGATACTCTAAATCGTGTTTTGGCAACGGAATATTGGATCCCTAAAAATATTAACTTTTTATGGGCAATGGGTATGATTCTTGCAATTACATTTGGTATATTGTTAATTTCAGGTATCTTTTTACTTATGTATTATCAACCAAATGTACATTTGGCATTTGATAGTGTAAACTACACGATTATGCAAGAAGTTGGTTATGGTTGGTTATGGAGACATGTACATGGTGTAGCTGCATCAGTAGTTTTCTTAATCATTTATATTCACATGTTTACTGGTATATACTATGGTTCTTATAAGAAGGGTCGTGAGATGATTTGGATCTCAGGTATGCTTCTTTTCGTTGCATTCTCAGCAGAGGCTTTCTCTGGTTATATGCTTCCATGGGGACAAATGTCTTACTGGGCTGGTATGGTTATTACAAACTTATTTAGTTTAGGTGGTTTGCATGCAAATGGTTTAGTTGAATGGATTCGTGGGGATTATGTTCCTGCTCAAGCATTCTTAAATCGTTTCTTTATGCTTCATGTATTACTTATTCCTTTAGCTATCATCGGTCTTATTGCTTTACACTTTGGAGCACTTCGTATTCCTCATGTAAATAACCAAGATGGTGAAGAAGTTGATTTTGAAGTTGAATCTAAAAAATATTTAGCTGGTGATACAAAAAATTCTAAAGTTATTAGATTTATGAATGATTTCTTGGCAAAAGATATGATGGTTGTTGGAATTTATCTTATTTTCTTCTTCTATCTTGTATTTTATCACTATGATTTTGCAATGGATCCTGTTAACTTTGACCCTGCAAATGGTCTTCATACTCCGACACATATTTATCCTGAGTGGTATTTCTTATGGTCTTATGAAGTATTGCGTCCGTTCTCTACAAATGTAGGACTAATAGCGTTTGCATTTGCACAGGTTATTTTCTTCTTCCTACCATTTTTAGATAGAAGTCCGAATGCAGTTCCTGCGTCTCGTCGTGGTCTTTTCCAAATTTGGTTTTGGGCTATGCTTGTAGATATGATTGTTTTAACAGCAATGGGTAAAGTGCCACCTGAAGGTTCTTTTAGTGTTATTGGGCATTATGCAGCATTAACATTCTTTGCTTTATGGATTGCACTTCCATTTATCACAAAATTTGAAAAAAAAGTTTAAGGAGTAAAAAGTGAAAGAATTATTTATATTAGCAATAGTAACTACATTTACTCTTGTAACTTACTATTTAGTTGAACCTTTTGCACATTCTCATATGCATAAGCATTATGAGAGTCAAGGGTTTGCATACAAAGATTTACCGGCACTTACCAAAAAAGGTGATGCTACTCGTGGTAAAGATTTAGTTATGGGTGCTGGTGCTTGTACTGGTTGTCATGGTATTAAAGTTGCAGGTATTGCTGCTCCTATGGATGCTGTAACTGCAGCACAAAGTTATGGTGTAAATCCACCAGACTTGTCAAATGCAGGTGTTGTATTTGATCCTAAATTTTTAGCATCATTAATTAATAATCCTGCACATGCTTTATTGCTTGAGCATAAATACAATGCAAAAACTGGAAAAACTTTCCCTATGCCTCAGTTCTATGGAGCAGGTGGAGATAAAGCACAAGAAGTGGCTGACATGGTTGCTTATTTACAATCAATCGCTGTACCTGCAGATAAATTAACTCCAAATATGGCGTTTGAAACTGCTTGTGGTAGATGTCATGCTATCCATTATGAGTATAATCTTAATGGAAAAATGCATCCAGCTTGGACTCAAATTGGTGAAACACCTAAATTTAAACATAAACAAGATGAGTTAGCATTTGAGATGAAAGTTGCAAATTATGATGATGCATTAACAAAATATCTTGGTAAATTACCACCAGATTTAAGTATGTATATTCGTTCTCGTGGTGAACACTATATTTCAACTTTTGTTGAAAATCCTCAAAACTATCTTAAAGGTACTGCAATGCCACGCGTTGGTGTAACTGCAGAAGCTGCTGAGAAAGTTATAACACATCTTCAAGATGTTGGTGACTCTAAACGTCATAAAAGAGAGAGTGTTGGTAGAAATGT
>NZ_JALUKE010000070.1 GCF_027056685.1 Sulfurimonas sp. | reverse complement strand
TTTTTGATGATTATTTAAAAAATTAACTATTATGCTTAAAAATAAAGTGTGTTTTTATTACTGAATTAGCTGATATTTGAACATAATGTTCATTTATTTGTTTAAAATCCTAATAAAAACACATTTTGTTCCTTAAACATTATATGCAATCCCAAGCAATTTTAGGATATAATTCGCAAAATTAAAAGGGTTATGAGTATGCAGGTATTTGGAAAATTTTCGACAAATTTTGATATGGACTACCTTGTTGAACAGTATATGTACATCAACGAGAGTGAAGATGAGAAAATCACGGTGGATGATTTAAAGAATATGCTTAAAAAGAAGCGTAAACATGTGGCGGGGACGGTCTTTTTGTATAATCCTGAGCGAAGTCCTGTAGGGTATAAAATGAGCCGTTTTTTACAAGAGGACAGGTTTGATAAGTATGATGAATTTGTACCACTTAATGAATCTCCAAAAGACTACATTTTAAACGCAGGGTTTAAAGAACATTACAAAGGAAAACTTGTAGAGATTCGTTATCTTTTTAACTATAATCGTGAAAATATTGAACCAACACCTATTATAGAAGAGTTTGATGCAGATCTTGACAAACTTACTTCAACACAATTTACACGCTATGACAGACATCTTAACTATATTGATATTCCAAAGATTCGCTTGACTGGGAAATTTGTCTTTTTTGGTATAGGACATAAATACGACCGTCACCATAAAGCTATTATTGCTTACGCAAGAGCACTTTCAGCACATGTAAACAAACTCGATAAAAATGTCGTATTTATGTACGACAACAACTACGACCCAGATGAGTGCATCGAGCGTGCTTACTACCCTTCTCCGTATGCAGGAGGAAAAGCACGCGAGGTTCGTGCAAATGCAGTCAAGGCAATTTTTAAACCTATGCCGCCTCAAATAATAAAAATCTAACTTTTACTTTCTTCTTCTCGCCCATCTCGCAAAATATCTTGCAGGGGCGATGCTTTTGTCTATCTTTTTTCCACTGAGTATAAATTCCTTTAATATCTTTGCCAAATAAGGCGCAAGTACAAAGCCGTATCCACCACTGCCATTAATGATATACAAGTTTGGATAGTAACTAAATTCATCATAGCTAATGCGTTTGTCTTGCAGACGATTTCCACAATTTTCAATGGTCTCATCTGAGAGTATCAAAGAACCAAGTAGTGGCATATAGTCAACTGAACCTGAACGCAGTCCTACATAATCTTTTATGATTTTGACATCTTTTAGGTTAATCGTTTGAGCCGCTTTTTCCAAAAGCTCTGCTCTTCCTTTTTCTATGTCATAGGGTTCTTTGTTTTTATCTGGATGATAGTGGATGTTATGTGTTGCACCGATTGCAAGTAAATTTTTGCCATCTATTTCAGAACTTTTTGAGATGGAGACAAACTGATGGAGAGAATAGGGATTTTTAGAGCTTGTCTGCACATCTACACGGTGTCCCCAGATTCCCCGAACATCGATGTAAGGCTCTTTAATGACTTTTTCATACGCTCCAGTTGCCAAAACGATCTCTTTTGCAGCGTAAGTCTCATTTATAAGCCAAAAGCCATCATCGTAGCGTAGATTTTCCACTTTTTCACGCACAAATTTCGCGCTTTTGCTCATCTCCTGACAAACACTCTGTGCATTCACTATCGCTGCGTTTAGAGAGATATGTTCTCTCCTCTTTGCCATTTCAGTAAGAGAATCAAGCACCTCTTGTGATGCCTTTTCAAGCTTAAACGCAGGATTTTTCTTATATTCACCAATCATCGCATCATCTTTATCATCTTTTGCAATGTGCAGGAGTTGTGAGGCTTGAAAAGAGTGGGGAAAATTTGTTTTGTAGTAGTTGAGCGAATAGCTAAACGCAGCATCCAACATCTCTCGAAGTTCTCCAGATTTTGAGAACTTTGGAGATATAAAAGCACCTGCAGCACCACTACCACCAGCGGCTACGCTCTCTTTGTCAAACAAAATGACACTTTTACCCTCTTGAAGGAACTCATAAGCGACACTACAGCCGTTTATACCTGCTCCGACGATGGCAATGTCATACATCAAATGCTCCTAAACACTTACCTCTTTAATGTCGGCAATGTTAAGAATACTTTTGTAGATGGAAGCCACAAGTGCCTTTCTATTGTTCTTAATTTTCTCATCTTCTGCGTTTACCATCACATTTTCAAAGAAACTATCTAGTTCAGGTTTAAGACCAAAGAGTGCATCAAGCTCCTCTTCATAACTCTCGTATGATTTTGCAGTGACTTCTTGGTATCTCTTATAAAGTGCTTTTTCTGCTTCTTCTTCAAAAAGTGACTCATCGATAGTCAAGTCAGCACTTAAATCAATATCTTTAGTGATGTTTGCAACACGCTTAAATGTTGAGAAAATATCATCAAAACCTTCAGAGTTTACAAGAGTGTTGAGTGCTTCTATTTTTTGTCCAAGTGCTAAGAGTTCTCTCTCATCTGATGCTAAAACAGCTTCGATGATAGAAGGATTAACAGCGTAATATCTCTTAATACGCTCTAATATGAAACTCTCAAGTTTTACCAAATCAATAGCATCATAATTTCCAGCAAGCTCTTTCATAGTTTTTACAATGTCAAACTCAAAACCATACTCATTGACTATACGAATGATGCCATTCACTGCACGACGAAGTGCAAATGGATCACGCGAACCTGTTGGAATTTCATTAACAGAAAAGAGTCCAAGAAGTGTGTCAAGCTTAATGCTCATTGCTACAATAGCGCTAAGTTCAGTTGATGGAAGCTCACTCTCTTCACCCTCAGGAAGGTACTGCTCTTTTATGGCAATAGCTACTGCTTCACTCTCACCAGCTTCAAGTGCGTAGTAGTAACCCATGATTCCCTGAAGCTCAGTAAATTCATAAACCATTTCACTCATCAAGTCAGCTTTTGCAAGCTCTATAGCTCTGTTTAAATCTTCAATATCTGCGTTTGGCTTGTAGAGTTCAAAGAGCTTATTTGCTACTTTTTCTTCTCTGCTTATTTTATCTGCAACGCTTCCAAGACCTTTGAAAAATGCAACTTTTTCAAGCCCTTTTGTGCTCAGTCCGTTTTTAAGGTCATTTTCCCAGAAGAAAAGTCCATCAGCAAGACGCGGACGAAGTACACGCTCATTTCCACTTACGACTTCTGAAAAATCATTTGTCAATGCGTTTGAAACTACAACAAATTTATTTATAAGTTTTCCATCTTTAAAAACAGGAAAATATCTTTGATGCTCTTTCATAGAAGTGATGATAACCTCAGGAGGCAAACGCAAGAACTCCTCATCGAACGAGCCTAAAAGTGCCGTAGGGTTTTCTGTAATTGCCACTACTTCAGCAAAGAGTTCTTCATCTATTTCAACATTTAAGCCATTTTCAGACTCTATCTGTTTAATATCTGCAAGAATTTTCTCTGAACGCTCTTGAGGAAAGAGTGTCACCCCACCCTTTTTAAGTGTCTCAAAATACTCTTTTACACCATCAATCGCTACTGCATTGAAGTTCGCTATTCTATGTACTTTTGTTGTTTTTGCAGACTCGATACCATAGAGTTTCATAGGCACAAGCTCGTCACCAAAAAGTACATTTATCCAGCGAATAGGACGAATAAAGCTCTCATCTAAACTTCCCCAACGCATAGATTTTCCAAACTCAAGTGACTTAAGCCACTCATGAATGATGTCACCAAGAAGTTCGCGTGACTCCTGCCCTTTTACATCTTTTTTATAGTAAAGTACCTCTTTACCATTTTTCTCTGCCGTGCTTAACTCATCAAGTGAAACACCACATTTTTTTGCAAAACCATTTGCTGCAGGAGTTGGCTCACCGTTTTTGTATGCCACAGCCAAAGGCGCTCCAAAGAACTCCTCTACACTATCATCTTGTTTAAGTTTAAACTCTCTATGCCATAGAACCAAACGACGAGGAGTGTAATAAAATTCAAACTCTCCAAGAAGTGAATACTTTTCTAAAACAGTAGCATATTTTTTCTCAATATTTTTCATCTCTTTTAAAAGAGGAACTGCAGGAAGCTCTTCAACACCGATTTCAATTAGTAATGGTTTTAACATATTTGGACTCTTTATTTTATAAATTGTCGCGATTGTATCTATTTGTTGGTTAAAATCTTGTTAAAATTATTAAATCAAAAAAGGAACACAGATGAAAAAAATCGCACTCACACTCATACTGGGTATTAGTCTCTATGCTGCCGGTATCCATCAGGCAAAAGTAGAAAAAGCTCTTAACAGTGGTGGCTATACATATATGAAAGTCAAAGATGGCAGCAATGTTTACTGGATTGCTATGACACAACGCAATGCTAAAGTAGGAGACACCATCAAATTTAATGAGCAGGGATGGATGAAAAATTTCCACTCAAAAACACTCAACCGTACTTTTGATAAAATTCTTTTTGCGGGTGAAGTCACTTCTCAAACGCAGCCGCAAAAGATTCAAAGTATAAAACCAAACATCATGACATCAAAGTACAAAACAAAAGGAACGCTAACAATTGCAGAACTTTTTAAAAATCGTGACAAATATGTAGGAAAAACAGTTACCGTTCGCGCAAAAGTCACAAAAGCCTTAACACAGATTATGAAACTCAACTGGGTACACCTTGAAGATGGCAGTAGATTTATGAATATGGACGATCTTGTTTTTACATCGACACAAAAACCGCCAAAAGTTGGAGATGTAGTT
>NZ_JALUKE010000069.1 GCF_027056685.1 Sulfurimonas sp. | reverse complement strand
TACAACAGAACAAGAACCCCAAAATTCACTTTCATCATTGCCAACACAAAAAGGTGTAGATATTTCAAATAGCTACTATATAGTTATTAGTATAATGCTAATTGGTGTCTTTATTTTACTTTATCTCAAGAAAAAAGTACAAGCCAAACAGATGCCTCAAAAAAAAACAAAAAAAGCACCGTGGCTCTTTGAATCTACAAATAAAGTTCCGCAAAAGAATCAAGGAACACAAGAAGATGAGAGTAAAAACATAGCTATAAGATTTCAAAAAGCTATTGATGGAGACAATAGTGTTGTAATGCTAGACTTTGGTTCACAAAGTTATCTTGTTTTAATGGGAAAAAGCAATATTTTACTTGATAAGTTTACAGATGAAAAACCATCTTCTCAACAAGAGTTTGAATCAATTCTTCAAAATAGACATGAAGAGTTAGAATCTTTTCTCTCTACTACACCCTCTACACTAAATAATAATGTAAAAGAGAAAAATCAAGAACCACTCCAAGCGTATAAAGAGAGAGCAGCAACGCTACTCTATAGTGATAACCAGTAGATAAGAAGTTACTTCTTACTGCGTTGGTAATTTTCTTTAAGCAATTTTTTTATAGTTTTAATATTTGTTGCGTTTAACTCATATTTTTCATCCATCAATTTATTGATGTGAAATACTTCTGTGACGGTAATGCCATAAGGATCTTTTTTCTCTTTTTGCAGTTTACCAGCATCATTAAAGCTATAAAGGTAGAGTCGTTTTCTATTTGTTTGAATATAGTATGTAACTACAATTTCATCAGAATGTTTTTTCTCTAATGCTATAACTACTCGTTGATTTTCATCATATTCTTCATCTTTAATCTGTAATATATTTTTCACATACTTTACGGCAATAAATCCAACATAAAATTTATTGTATAGGTCATGATACCTTTGAATATTTTCATTCATTAAAAACTTCATATCTATAATATGATTCTTATGCCCTCTGAGTGATTTTGTAATCCAACTCATTGTATTATAATATCTAAAAGGATGAAGTTTAAGCATATGTGCTTCAATCATCTTTTTAGATCTTATTTTCTCTTTTGGTAAAAGTTTTCTCTTCTTTAAAGTTGTAATATACTCAAAAACTTTAGAAGCAGAAAACTCTTTAGTAAACCATACTTTACAATAAGATGGAAACTGTTTTGCCCCAGTAGCACCCTCATTTAATATAATAAGTGCCTTAATAGTATAGTTTGGAAATATTGTCTCAAGCAATGCATATTTTTTTCTCAAGCGTCTACGCAGTTTCAATACTGATTTTACTAGTGTCATTTCTACAAAATAGAGTTCATTATTTTTTGTAATAAACATAGCATCAAATTCGCTAATTTCTCTACTTTTCGTTCGGTAAACTATCTGTTCCTTCTCACTTATTGAGAGAGTGTTTGCATAAGCTTTATGTCTATTTTGATGAAAACCTTTAAGTATGAATTTATCAATATCTTCATTAGTTTCAGCATAACGCAGCAGTTTTTCATAAACAAAATTTTCATACACTTCACCTTCAAATGAACGATAAGAACTTAAATATGCAGGATCATCTAGCTCTATTCCTTTTTCAATAAGGGAAAGCAAATGCCTTGTATTATAATCATAATGTAAGAGATTATCTGAAATGTCATCTGTTTGAAGATTTTTAATTGATTTACTTATTTCCAACATTACAGTGTCATCTCACCATTTTTAAAAAACTCATCAATAATACTTCGGTATTGCGCAATATCATCAATAGAATTTACTTGATTTCTAAGTGCGGATGCACCTCTGTAGCCCTTTGAATAAGTATGTGTATGTTTTCTAAACATCGACACTCCATGTGTTCCATAAAAGTCAATCATTTTATCAAAATGTTCCATAATAATTTCATGCTTAAGTTGTTGATCGACATGTGCTTCACCGCTGCGAAGCTGATGAAATATCCACGGAGCACCAACAGCACCACGACCTATCATCACACCATCTGCCCCAGTATGTTCAAGTACCCATTTTGCTTTTTCATACGAATCTATATCGCCATTAGCAATAACAGGAATACTCACTGCTTCTTTTATCTCTTTTATAGCATCATAATCAACGGCAGCCTTAAATTTTCCAGCACGGGTTCTTCCATGAACAGCTAAGAAATCAGCTCCACTATCTTCAACCATTTTTGCAATATCAATATGATTTTTTTCTTCAAAACCTAAGCGTATTTTTACACTTGTAAGCTTTTTATTTGAGGTATCTTTTATCGTTTTTATAATTTCACCCATGAGAGATAAATCAAGTAAGAGAGAACTTCCACTTCCATGTCCAACAACCTTAGGAACAGGACATCCACAATTCAAATCAATGACATCTATACCATCTTGTTCATTTAAAAGTTCAACTGCAGTACGAACTATATCTACATCAGCACCAGCAATTTGAACAGAATATGGATTTTCAAGAGGAGATTTTTGAAGCATATGAAGAGTTTTTTCTGATCCATGAGCTAAAGCATTTGAACTAAGCATTTCACTCACAGTCAAATCAGCACCAAATTTTTTTACGACACTCCGAAAAGGAAGATCTGTAAAACCAGCTAATGGTGCTAAGACATATACTGGTTTGTCAAAACAGATTGTATCATTCATCAAGATTGACTATACAAAAATATCAATATTAAAGTTTTTAGCACACTCTTTTAGAGCACGATAGGCTTTAAAATTTTGATACTCATCTTTTTGTGAATTATCTAAAATTGCATCTGCTGGTGAATGCATACCTAAATCATAGAGAGTGAAAATATAAGCATCAATTGCCTCTTCATTCTTTTCAGAAAGTACTTCAAAAAGCTTAATTCTATCTTCTGGAATCATGTGCGCATTTGCAAGTTGCATAGAAAGCTCGATGAAATCTTTTTTATCTAGTTGAACACCCTCAACAAGAGAAACTAAATCTTCATTAGGAATATATAAACTATTTTCATCAGCATTAATTCTTGAAAGAATAGTATTTAAAGTCTCTTTTGTAAGATACTCTTTATATTTTTCAATATTTGCTAAACTAGCTGTTTTTATATACTCTAAATAGACCTCTTTGCGTAAGTTCTCACTATATTTTTCTTTATTAGATAAAATATCTTCTGCTTTAAGGTCACCTTTTTTAAACATATTTCTTGTATTCTGAATAACTAATTCATTATCAGTGCGAAGATTAAAGCGTTTTAAATCTGCAACTTCACCACTCTTAATAGCTTCTATGGCCTCAATGACTTTTTCTATCTTTTCATTTTTAATTTTATCTCTAACATCACCCTTCGGATAAATAATACTGTTTTCAAGAAGAGTACCTAGCAACTTGTATCTTTCAGTTTTAAAGATATAGTGTCTCTCCTGTTTACCAAGATATGTATCTGCAATTTCATCAATAATTTTTTCATAATCTTTATCATATTTACGGAGTCTAAAATTTCCTAATGTAGAATAAATCGCCATATGCAAGACACTCGCAAGATAAAGTACAACAAGAGGTAATATAACCCACAGTGCTACCGAAAGTGATGGTAGAGGAACACCAAAGAAATCTATATTAACAGTTCTCTGCGTCACATACGCATATACATACCAACCAACTAAAGCTATCCATATAAACGCAGCTATCGTATATCTTTTTAAATACATTTTAAGTCCTTCTTAATTAGATTTTTCTACAATTTCTCTACAGTCAATACAGTAAATCGCATGAGGTTTTACTTTTAATCTTTGAAAACCTATATCATCTTCACACATTTCACAAATGCCATATCCACCATTAACAATCTTTAATAGCGCTTTTTTAATCTCTTTTAACTCTTGCGTTTGTTGTTCATAAATAGCACTTTCAACCATTGAATTGTTATTGACAGATGCATGGTCACCCTCATCTTTCAAATCCAAGTTACTTAACTGATTCAACTCAATATTTACACTACTTAGATTAGTCTCTATCTGTTTCTTACGACTCTCTAAAATTTCTTTAAAATAATTTAACTCACTTGCTTGCACGTACACTTCCCTTTATTTATGATATGGATGGTTACTTAATATAGAAAAACCTCTATATATCTGTTCTAACAAAACTGCTTTTGCAATTTTATGACTCATTGTTATTTTTCCTAAACTGATAACAGCATCACTTTTTTGTAAAAATTTATCTTCAAATCCATAAGCACCACCAATAAAAAACTTTACATTCATTTTATCATTTATTAACTTACTAAATTCAAAACTATCTACAAGTTTTCCATCTGGATGCAAAGTTATACAAAAATCTTTCCCAATATAAGCTTCTAAAGCCTTTGTATATGCTTTTTGAGAAGCTTCTGGGGATATTGTGTGTGCTTTTGTTACATCTTTTGTAAAGATTTCTCTATCTGTGACATTAGCAAAACGACTAATCATCTTTGTTAAATCTTTATAAAGAGGATCATAAATCGTCTTTTCTTTTTTTGCAATTGACACAATTTCTATATTCATTAAAGTAATCCACTGCCAATTACATTATAAGTTACATTTTCAAAGTTATCATCTAATTTAACGCCACCAATTGCAGCCACTAAATGCTTTGAATGCGCAGCAATTTTATCTAATTCAGCACCTAATACAGATGTAATATCTGTTTTTGTTGATGTTTCTCTAAATGCACCTAGACCAATGTAATTTAAATCCATTTTATTCGCTTCAAGCATCTCTTCTT